>JALWDQ010000994.1:0-19923 GCA_027039625.1 Calditrichia bacterium
GTGTTGCATTTTGCCCATCCCGTCCGCATTTCGGTGGGGAAAAAAGGAGATTTTCTGCTCGAAACGGGGGATTACCTCTACACCGGAAGCCACCAATCCGCCCTGCGCAAACGATTACTCCGCCATTTAGCCCAATCTAAAAAAATGCACTGGCACATCGACTATTTAACCGCACACCGGGAAGCACAATTCCGAAACATTTTGGTGTTTCCCAACTGCCAGCAGGAGTGTTTATTGAATCAGCGGGCGCAACAATTTTTTCGGGGAACCTTTCCCATTCCGGGATTTGGGAACGGAGATTGCCGGTTCGGTTGTCCGGCGCATCTTGTGTATTTGCCATCACCAAATCCTGCCCGGTTAAAACAGTGGGGCAAGGAAAATGGGGTGTGCACCGGATTTTTGCTTTCCCCCAAAACGATGTAGTCGAAACCACATATTTAACAGGTGATCACAAATTTAACGGATGATGCCGTATCTCATGAATTATCATAGATTACCAAATAGTTTGGAAACCAGAAACACGGATGGAAAAAGGGATTGGGAACAAATCGGTTTTTGGAATATTTCCCGGATATTGCGGTGAATCTTTAATTTATTTAAAAAAGGGGAGGAAAAAAGAAAATTTCTTTTAAGATACGGGATGGGATTTCTAAATTTACGTGTATAAGGCACCTTTTAGGAACGCCAAAGAAGCTTAGTTGAATGCAACCAGGTTTTAAATGGGGTAAAATCATGGATTATCAGAATCTGGCGGAAATGTTTTTTCACAAAAAAGAAAGTCATTCCACCCACACCGCCTACATGTACAAAAAGCAAGGGATTTGGTACACGGTTAGTTATCGGGAGGCGGTGGAGCAGGCAGAGAAGATTGCGGCTGGCCTCTCCCGGCTGGGAATAGGCGCAAATCATACCGTGGCGCTTATCTCCCGAAACCGCCTGGAATGGGCTCTTATCGATTATGCGGTGATGAATCTGGGAGCGATATTGGTGCCCATTTACCCTACGCTTTTAGGGAAGCATGTACAGTTCATACTGGAGGATTCCGGCGCCCGGGTGTTGTTTGCCGAAGATGCCTCTCAAATGGAAAAGGTGGAAGAAATCCGTTCCCGGCTTACTCGCACCACGCATTTTTTCCTTCTGGAACCAGAGGAAACAAGAAGCGCTTCATGGAACACCTTTGAACAACTATTGCAAGAGGGGGAAAATGTTCTCAAAACCGATTCTGCTATTGCCCATCGCTACCGCGCGGTTTCTCCGGAAGATACTGCGACTATCATTTACACGTCCGGAACCACCGGATTGCCCAAAGGAGTGGAGCTGACTCATAAAAACTTTCTTTCGAACATCGAAAGTGTGAATTATGTGTTTCGAGCCCGGCCGGATGATGTGGCGCTTTCCTTTTTACCGCTAAGCCACATTCTGGAGCGCATGGCGGGACATTTTTTTGCGACCTATCATGGATTAACCATTGCCTACGCCGAAAGCATTAACCAGCTTCCGGAAAATATGCGGGAAGTGCGTCCCACGCTAATGGTTTCGGTACCCCGTTTGTACGAAAAGATGTATGCTCGCATTATGGAAGTTCGTGAAGAAAGTTCCCCACTGAAGCGAAAAATTTTCGATTGGGCAGTTGGGGTGGGGCAGAAAAGCTTCCGGAAAGAACGGGCAGGGGAAAAGCTTTCCGTCTTTCTCCGTAAAAAGCGGAAATTAGCGGATAAACTGGTTTTCCGGAAGATTCGGGAACAGATGGGGGGACGCATCCAGTATTGTGTAAGCGGGGGAGCTCCGCTGGGAGCAGATATTGGGGAATTTTTCGCCGCGGTAGGAATCCCTATCCTGGAAGGATACGGATTAACGGAAACTTCCCCGGCAATTACCTTTAACCGACCGGGACAGATGAAATTCGGTACCGTGGGGCAACCCCTTCCCGGGGTGGAAGTTAAAATAGCAGAAGATGGAGAGATTCTAACCCGGGGAGAACACGTGATGAAAGGGTATTTCCAAAATCCCCAGGCTACCGCGGAAGCGATTGATTCCCGGGGATGGTTCCACACCGGCGACATTGGGTATCTGGACGACGAAGGAAATTTGGTCATTACCGACCGAAAAAAGAATCTCATCGTAACCAGTGGCGGGAAAAACGTAGCTCCCCAACCAATTGAAAATAAACTCATCAGTAGCAAATATATCGATCAGGCGGTGGTGATTGGGGACAAACGGAAATTCTGCTCCGCATTGCTGGTACCCAATCGAGAGATTGTAAGCCATTGGGCACGAGAGCAAGGGATTGAGGAAGACAACTATCGCAATTTACTAATGCATCCTGCTGTGCAATCGCTCTTTCGCCGTGTGGTCGATCATTTAATGACCGATTTTGCCGGTTACGAGCAGGTGAAAAAATTTCTGTTGATTCCCGAACCATTCACCATGGAAAACGGTGAATTAACTCCAACTTTAAAAATAAAACGACGCGTTATTGAAGAAAAATTTGCGGCGGAGATAAACGCACTTTATCAGGATGAGGAAATTCCGGTGTCTGAATCACGAGCATAGAGAGTGAAGCGGGTAAAAGGGAGATGGAACATGGGTGAATATCGCTTTGTAGAGCATACGGCCGATATCGCGATTGAAGTTCGGGCAGAGACGTTTGAGGAGCTGTTTCGCACGGCGGCTCTTGCCCTGCGGAAAATTGTGTTCGGTGATTCTCCGGTTCATTCCCGCGAAGAAAAATCGTTTGAGCTACGGGCAGAAACCCTGGAAGAGCTGCTGGTTGACTTTTTAAATGAACTGAATTACTATTTATTGGTTAGAAAGTGGGTTTATGTGGATTTGAGAATCAGCGAGTTCTCGAATGCGGAACCAAAATATGTGCGGGTGCAGATGCAAGGGGAACCGTGGGATGCGGAGCGGCATGTGATTCAAACGGAAATTAAAGCCGCCACCTTTCATCAACTGGAAATTCGTAAAGCAGGAAGCGAATATCGAACAATGATTGTTTTTGACACATAAAGGGGGAGAGAGTCATGGGAGACGTTCAATTAGTGGTTAATGGCATCGAATTGCATCAGATACACGATTATTTGTGGGAGATTCCCCGGCAGGGAGGGATGCGGGTTCCCGGCAGAATCTACACTTCCCGCCAGATGATTGAGAAGTATTTGAGCGGGGACGAAAGTTTGAAGCAGGTGATTAATGTTGCCCATTTACCGGGGATTCAGAAATACAGCCTGGCCATGCCGGATATTCATTGGGGATATGGTTTCCCCATCGGTGGGGTAGCGGCAACGGATGTGGAAGAAGGGGTGATTTCGCCGGGTGGTGTGGGCTACGACATCAACTGCGGGGTGCGCCTGGCACGCACCGGTTTAACCCTGAAAGATGTCAGTAAGCGGATGGAAAAGATTGTGGAAGATTTGTTCCGCACGGTGCCTACCGGTGTGGGGTCTTCCGGCGCCATTCGTAAATTGTCGGCAAAGGAGGTCAAGAAAATTCTGGAAGAGGGTTCTTATTGGGCGGTGGAGCAGGGATACGGTACTGCGGAAGATATTGAATACACCGAAGAAAAAGGGCGAATGGCGATGGCCAATCCCGATGCGGTGAGTCCCCGTGCCATCGAGCGCGGTCAGGATCAGGCCGGTACTCTGGGTTCGGGGAACCACTTCCTGGAAGTGGATGTGGTGGAAGAAATTTACGATGCAGCGGTGGCCGAAACGTTTGGGTTGTTTATCGATCAGATTGTGGTGATTATTCATTCCGGGAGCCGGGGATTGGGATATCAGGTGTGTGATGATTACATTCGGGTATTGATGAAAGCCCTCCCCGGATTTGGGATTACCCTTCCGGATAAGCAACTGGTGTGTGCGCCTATCCAGAGTCGCGAAGGGCAAAATTACTTGGGTGCCATGGCTGCTGCCGCCAATTTTGCCTGGAATAATCGGCAGATTATTATGGATTTGACCCGCCGGAGTTTGAAGAAAACATTAAAGATTTCCGATGCCGACCTGGATTTTCATCTGGTGTACGATGTGGCTCACAACATTGCTAAAATTGAAGAGCACGAAATTGATGGGGAACGCAAGACGGTGTGCGTGCATCGTAAAGGTGCCACGCGTGCTTTTCCACCGGGGCACAAGCAAATTCCCGAACGTTATCGCCAGGTGGGGCAGCCGGTGCTCATTCCCGGCGATATGGGACGGTATTCTTTTGTTGCTGTGGGCACCGAAAATGCCATGCACGAAACGTTTGGAAGTACCTGCCACGGAGCAGGTCGGGTTAAAAGTCGGCACCAGGCCTTAAAAGCGGGAAAGGGAAAAGACCTGGTGGGCGATTTAAAGAAGCGGGGAGTGGTGATTCAGGCGCGCGGTATGCGTACCATTGCCGAAGAGATGCCTTATGCATATAAAGATGTCGCCAATGTAATTGATGTGATGCACAAAGCCAACATCAGCCGCAAGGTCGCCCGGTTGCGTCCGCTGGGAGTGATTAAAGGATAACCGGATGGAAAAAATTGCCTTTCGATTTCGCCTGGAATATTGGGGTTATTCACTGTTCGAGAAAGTCATTGGTGCAATTCCGGAACGGATGCTCCCCAGGGTGGCCAGTGCACTGGCCTGGTTTATCTTCCATGTGGTACGCATTCGCCGGGAGGTAACCCTGCAAAATCTGGCTATTGCTTTTCCGGAAAAATCCCATAAATGGCGCAAAAAGGTAGGATATCGGTCCTATCGTCATTTCGTATTGGTGATTTCCGAGTTTTTTAAGATGGCGCGCTGGAGCGCGGAACATTTAAATGACATTGTTCTGCAGGCAGATATCGAATCGTTTTTGCAGGATTATCGGCAGGGGAAGGGAGCGGTTGTTGTGTCCGGGCATTTTGGTAACTGGGAGGTTGGTGTCGGTTATTTGCATTTACGAAGGGTCGAATCGGCGGTTATTCAACAAAGACAGAAAAACCCGCTGGTGGATGCTCACATGCGGCGATTGCGGGAGCGCTGGGGAATGAAAGTGATTTACACCCGTGGTGCTGTTCTCAACAGCATCAAACAATTGAGACAGGGGCGAATGGTGGCATTGTTAGGGGATCAGGATGCGGGAAGCAGAGGAGTTTTTGTACCGTTTTTCGGGCGACCGTCTTCCACACACGTAGGTGCTGCAATACTTACCCTGAAGACCGAAGCTCCTCTTTATTTTGCTTCTTGTTTACGAGTGGGCGAAGCAAAATATCGCATTCGGATGGAGAAAATCCCTATTCCCCGGAAGTGGTTGGGAAAGAAAGAACATGTACAAGAAATAACCGTTGCATTTACCGCCAAGCTGGAAGAATGGGTTCGGCGCTATCCGGAACAATATTTCTGGATGCATCGGCGCTGGAAGACCTCTTTACCAAAAGACCATCCAGAACCGGTAAATTAGCCGGAATGTTTCTTGAACAAACTATCCACATCTTTCTGATCAATACCGGTCAGGCGAATTATATCCTGGCTGGCCTGTTTAATGGAATTAAGTTCCGGTGGGGAAGTTTTACTCTTTTTTTCTTCAATATATTTTTTGAGTTCATTTTTGAGTTGAAGGCGATCCATTTTCTCTTTCAGCAATGAAAATTGCTTCTGGATTGCTTGAAGAATACGCTCGACCGAGGCTAATTTCTGATAGGTGATATCCTGAAATTGGAGGGCATTGACGATGGTAACCGTGTATTCCTGTAATTGTTGTACCAGAGAAAAAGATGGATTCGATGCATTCGGTGGTTCTGCAAGATTTTCTAATTTATCCAGAGCATCGAAAATGTGTTCCACTTCATCCATGATTTTCTGAATGGCATTCTCGCTGGTCTGATTGGCCTCTTTTAAGCGATTAATAGCAGTGGGCATGTGCCGGGTTAATTCTCCCATGGAATAATAAAAATAATCAATGAGCGGTAAGACCTCATTGATATAATTCAGAAACGGCTCTGCAATGGGAGCCGTTTTACTCAATCTGCTGTGATTGTTTGCTTCGATTTTTTGGTTCAGTGAAGAATCTTTGTGTGTAGTTGCGCTCATTGTGGTTTCATCTCCCATATTTATTCTGTGATTGCGGAATTTAATCGTTTTTGAATGGACAGGTATTCCATATCAATTTCCATCAGGATATTTTCCACCTGTGTTTCATCCTGAATATTGAGCAGTTTCAGAGCGATGGGGTCGAGAGAATAGACCAGAGAATCCACTCCGGTGCCCATTCCGCTCATCATGGCCATGATATCTGAAACATGAATCATTGAAACCAGAGTTTGATACTCCCGTGGCGCTTTTTCTACCTCATGATGATAGCGAATGGAAAACACCAGCGGATCGGGAAACTGCCATTTGCGAGCAATTTTTTCCCCAACAATGGTATGGTCGGTTCCCAGATAGCGCTGCTCCATTTTCAAAAATTCGGTATGGTGATCAATTTTCAGTTCCTGAAGTAAATCATCATGAAATTTTTCCAGATAGTCGGAGATGATTGCTTTCCCCAGGTCGTGGAGGAGGCCTGCCGTGTAAGCTAAATCGGCATTTACGGTGTGCACCAGTTTTTTAGCCAGAATTTTTGCTCCCAGCGCACAGCGATTAGAGTGTGACCAGAATTCTTCTTTTTCCGAAATGTACCCCTGTAATGGCGAGGAGAATAGGCTGCTGAATGTTTGAGAGAGGGCAATGCTGACGATGGTACTTCCTCCCAGCAGAACCACAGCCTGTTTAATAGAGCTGATTTTATTCCGGAGTCCAAATGCAGCCGAATTGACCACTTTTAAACATTGCGTCGTCAGAGTTACATCGCTTTCTACAATTTTAATGATATCGTCTGTTCGGTAATTTTCATCGGACATTGCTCTTAGCAACCGATAAGGCGCTTCCGAGACTTTGGGCATATTGTTTACCTGCTGGGTAATCTGTTCTTCAATGTTCTTCATAATTCCCATGTCTCCTTTCTGGGAGAAGAAATTGTAATTTTTCGGGTATCGATATCCACGCACACGGTACGGCTAAAATTCTCACCCACATCTTCCTGATGCGGCCCCAATCGATTTTTCTGAAGAATTTTGCGTAAAGCCTCTACATTGCGTGCTCCGATGTTAAAAATACCACGCGGGTCCAGAATGCTGGCACCCCCTACCAACGCTACCCGGATATCGCTCCGTTTGGTTATCCCCCGTTTAATAAATTCTTTAATTAAATTGTTCACGGCTACATCTGCAAAATAACCCGGTAAGGATTGACCCCGTGAATTGCTAATTGCCGAATCGGGAAGAGCTACATGAGCCATTCCGATAAGTGGTTTGCTCCGGGCGATAAAAATCACCGCCACGCAAGAGCCTAATGCCATGGTTTTGATCTTTTCCCCGGGCCGATCGATGAACCCAATTCCGCCGATACCGATTATTTTTGTACTCATCAGTTCATTACCATAAGATATTCTTTAATAATGGCTGGAATCCGATCGATGGGAGCTAATTTTTCGGCACCGCCCCGTTTAAACGCCTCTTTGGGCATACCGAATACCACAGAGGTGCTTTCATCTTGCGCTACGGTACGGGCTCCTGCCTGACGCATTTCCACCATGGCATCAGCTCCATCGGCTCCCATCCCCGTCAACATAATACCAATTGCTTTTTTACCAACATTTCTGGCAACGGAACGGAACAAAACCTCCACCGAGGGACGGTGTCCGTTAACCAGATTGGTCTTTTCACAAATCACCCGATATTCCTTCCCGGAACGAATGACCCGCATGTGGAAGTCTCCCGGTGCAATGAGCACCAGACCGTTGCGAATAACATCTCCGGTTTGGGCTTCCTTTACCTGCATGGCAGCAAGTTCATTTAAGCGGTTAGCGTACATTTTGGTAAAACCGGCGGGCATGTGCTGTACCACCACGATTCCCGGTGCATCCGGGGGCAGGGGAGTAACCACTCGCTTTACCGCTTCCGTTCCCCCGGTGGAAGCACCAATGGCAATGATAATATCGCTGCGATTGGGAAAGGAAGTACAGGGACGTGCTTTGAAAGCCGAGATTCCGTTTTTATGCTTCCAGTGGCTGAGGTCCACACGAGCCGCCATTTTAACCTTACGCCGCAATTCGGCCAACATATGCAACAGTTCGGTTCCAGTAACTCCTTTGGGCTTTAAAACAAAATCTACTGCTCCGGCTGCCAGGGCATCCAGCGTAATTTTCGAACCCTGGTCTGTTAAGGCACTTACCATAACCACCGGAATGGGATATTGAGGTATGAGCTTTTTCAGAAACTTCAAGCCGTTCATGCGCGGCATCTCTACATCCAGAGTGAGGACATCCGGGTGAAGCTGCAGGATTTTATCCCGGGCTTCGAAGGGATCGGCGGCAGTTCCCACCACCTCAATCTCCGGATCAAAAGAGAGACCTCGGGTAAGAATATCGCGGGTGATTGCTGAAT
This sequence comes from Calditrichia bacterium, assembly GCA_027039625.1. Lineage (GTDB taxonomy): Bacteria > Calditrichota > Calditrichia > RBG-13-44-9 > RBG-13-44-9 > JALXCH01. Next base: position 8,435 of record JALWDQ010000994.1, read on the forward strand.
CATCCACAACTAACACACGAACCATTTAATCCTCCCTCACTTTCTGATAAATGGCCGGTTGCACGTAGCGAAAGTAGGGATTTTGCCTGCCCATACTTTCGGAGTGTCCCAAAAATAGGTAGCCTCCGGTAACCAGATTGCGACTGAATTTTTGCAGCAGTTCCATTCGCTCCTGGTGGTCGAAATAAATCATCACATTGCGGCAAAAAATGATGTGAAATCTATGTTTAAAGGGAAACTGTGGACGCATTAAATTTAACCGTCGGAAAAGCACCATTTTCTTTAATTCAGGAACTACTTCCCATTCATCCGAATTAATTTTGCGGAAATATTTATGACGAAAGTTTGCTGGAAGGTTCTCCAGCTCTTTTGAACTGTATCGTCCGGATTCAGCTTTCTTCAGTACCTGCCTGGAAATATCCGTACCCAGAATGCCTACAAATCCATTAATCGGATGGCGCAAGAGAAATTCTCGCAGAAAAATGGCGATGGTGTAGGTTTCCTCTCCGGAAGAACAACCCGCAGACCAGATGCGGATTTCCTTTTGGAACCGTGATTTCTGTAATTTTAAAAGTGCAGGGAGTGCCTGTTGTACCATGAAATGAAAATGTTCTTTTTCCCGGTAAAAGAACGTGTGATTGGTGGAAATATGATCTGCCAGCAGGCTAAGCGCCTGGCCCGATTTATCATTGAGGATGAATTGAAATAATTCCTGGTAATTGGAAAAACCGTATTCCCGTAACATTTTATACAAACGATTGTTCACCAGGGCTTTTTTCTGTTTCCCCAGCACAATACCGAAACGGGAATAGATTAATTCCTGCAATTTCTTAAAGTCCTTTTCTGCAATAGCATTCATAAAAATCGTGTTTTTATTGATACCATCAATTATAGCTAATATTTAAAAAATTTGAATGAACAAGATGTTTATACATAATTTTTCTAAATTATTCCAATTGAATAACAGAATTCTGTTCCGGAGTAAAAGATAAATTGTTGTCTGAGTTTTCACCTGTTTCCTGGGAGAGGATAAATTCATTGATCATGCGGTTTACCCATTCAGCATTATTTAAAAGCTCCTCTGTTGCCGATGCGCTTTCCTCGGCGCTGGCAGCATTGGATTGGGTTACTTCGTCAATCTGGGTAAGCGCTTCGCGAATTTCGTCCAGTCCCACCACCTGATCTTTCGAACCCGCAGCAATGTTGGTCACCAGTTCCGAAACCCGGGAGACATTATCAATAATCCCTTTTAATGCTTCAGCGGTTTTATGGGACATCTTCATCCCATTTTCTACTTTTTCCACAGTATCGATAATTAAATCAGTGGTTTCTCTGGCTGCCTGAGCACTGCGTTGTGCCAGGTTGCGCACTTCTTCCGCCACCACCGCGAATCCTTTCCCATGGGCGCCGGCGCGTGCAGCTTCTACCGCCGCATTCAACGCTAGCAAATTCGTCTGAAATGCAATCTCATCAATCACTTTAATAATCTGAGAAATTCTCTCAGAAGAATGGTTAATTTGCTCCATGGCCTGTAAAAGCTCTTTCATGCGCTCGTTCCCTTGCAGAGCTGAATTGCGCGAAGTATGAGCCAGCTTGTCTGCTTGTTTGGCATTTTCCGCATTTTTCCGCGATTGAGCATTAATTTCTGTAATAGAAGAAGAAATTTCTTCCATCGCACTGGCTTGCTGGGTCGCACCCTGAGAGACGGCTTGCGCGGAGTCCGAAACCTGACGAATCCCCTGTTTTATCTGCCCGTAAGCTTTCTTTATCTGCGACAGGGTGTGGTTTAATGAATCCAGAGTATTATTTAACACAACCTTGAAAGTATCGGGATCCCCTTTGTATTCACCTTTCATTCTGGCAGCTAAGTTACCTTCCGAAAGTTGCTGCAGCACCTCCATAGCTTCTTTCATGGGATACAACATTAAGTCCAAAGATCGGTTAAATCCTCGAATAATTACCTGATATTTTCCCTGAAATTTTGATTCGTCTCCCCGCACAGTTAAAATCCCTTCCTGCGTCGCTTCTGTAATATTGCTAATTTCGTCGATTAGATTCTCTAAATTGGATTTAATCTGGTGCACTTTCTGGTTAATTTGAGAGAGCTTTCCAGGAAGATTCTCTAAGTCCCGCGAAAAATCCCCTTCAGCATAATCTCCTAAAACATCCACTAAAGACATAATTATGGTAACATAAAATCCAATCAGGTCGTTAATCTGTTCGGCAATCTGGCTATATGTACCTTTAAATTTTTCGCTGAGGATTCGACATTCAAAATCCCCTTTTTTCTGGAGCTGGTACATTTCATTAATTTCCTGAATGAGTAACTGAAGGCTCCCTTTCATCTGCAACATCGCTTTCCCCAGTTCATCGTATTCGGAGGAAGGAGCAAAATCAATCTCCAAATTCCCTTCGGAAATTGCTTTAATAATGCGGGTTTTTTCCTGTAAGCTGCTTTTTAATTTAGTTAATGATTCGTAAGCGTGACCAATTTCATCTTCCCTTTCGGAAGTAATGCGGAAATCAAATTTTCCGATGGAAACTTCTTTAATGATGTTTATGATATGAGAAATATCTTTAAGTACAAAGCGCTGAATAAGGTAAATTACCAGAACAATGGTAAACAAAATTGTTATTAGAACCAGTATCGCGGCTACTTTTTGCTCCCGGGCAATGGACTGCACAATTGGTTGCACGGAATAGCGGATACTCATAATAGCTAACGGGGTACCAAGTGCCACGTCGTGGCAGCTCAGGCAGCTTTCCTGCGCTAGAATCGGTTCCACCATACGAAATACCGTTTCTTTTCGAAAATTTTCCTGAAAAAATTTCCCTTTTTTAGTTATTAAAACTTCCTTTTCCACCTTATCCAGAGTCGAGGAGTTTTCCGAATCCGATAGCATCCCCGAAATAATACGCACATCGCTAATTCGTGGTAATTTTTGCAGAGTGTGAACCAATGGCGAAACATCCGTCACTCCTTCGTTCATGGAAAAGAGAATGGATTTGTGCAGAATCTGTCGAATTTCTTCGGCACTTTCTTTCGCATTAACCATTTCCTGGTTTTTACTGAGGTGGATCAGTAACACAAGCGATGTGATAAATATGGAGCCAATGGTTATACTCACAATAAGTGCGACCTTTTTTGAAATGGACATCTTTTTCATACTCAACCCCCAGATACGGTGTTTTGCCCCTTTGTTTGCCGTGTACTAAAATTCACCAAAATCATCATCATCCAGCAAAATCAACCGATCATCTCCTTCAATAAAATTGTCTTTCTGCATCTCTCCATTGCCGTTAGAACCGTTATGTTTCGCAGGTTGATTTTGCTTTTTTAATACTTCCCAAGTAAATCCGGGAGCATTTTCGATGCTATGCGGGAGTTTGGTGTGATGTTCGATTTTAAAGTAATTTAAAATTTTCTTAATTTCCTGAGCCTGGGCAAAAAGCTCCTCTGCGGCAGAAGCGCTTTCTTCGGCATTGGCGGCATTGTTCTGAGTTATTTTGTCTATCTGTTCCAGTGCTTGATTTATTTCGTTGATGCTGGTGACCTGGTTTTGTGAGGCAGTGTTAATTTCCTTTACTAGATCCGAAACTTGCGATATGCTTTGAATAATGTTTTTTAACGAAGAGGCCGTGACCTGAGCAATGCGTGTTCCATTATTCACCCGTTCTACCGTTCCTTCGATGAGTTCGGTAGTTTCTTTTGCCGCCCGGGCACTGCGCTGGGCTAAATTCCTCACTTCTTCGGCGACTACCGCAAATCCCTTTCCATGCACCCCGGCACGGGCTGCCTCTACCGCAGCATTTAATGCCAGCAAGTTGGTCTGGAAGGCAATTTCATCAATCACTTTTATGATTTTGGAAATCTTTTCGGATGATTGCTCAATTTCGTCAATAGCCTCAAGAAGGTCCTTCATCAGGGAATTCCCATCTTCCGCAGCATTGCGAGCTTCCATAGAGAGCGAGTTTGCCTTGTTAGCGTATTGAGAATTTTGTTCGGTTTGGGAAACAATTTCGGTCATGGACGAAGCAATCTCTTCCAAGGAACTGGCTTGCTCGGTGGCACCCTGGGAAACCGACTGGGCCGAATCGGCCACTTGCTGGGCACCAGCAATGAATTGATTAATTGCAAAAGACATCTGCCCCAGCGAATTGCCAATTCTTGCCAGGGTATGATTCAGGGTTTCTTTGAATTGAGCCGTTTCTCCTTGATATGTTCCGGTAATGCGCACAGTAAAATCACCTTGGGCTAGTTTTTCGAATACTTCCATGGCTTCTTTCAGGGGGGTGTGCATCGCTGTAATAAGTTGGTTAATTCCCTGAATAATTTCCTGATAGCGCCCTTTGAATTTGTGTACATCTCCCCGGCTGTCTAAATGACCCTGTTGCGCTTCCCGGGTTAACCGAAGTACTTCTTCTACCAGAAATTCCAGATTGGATTTTATCTGCAATACCTCTTTATTAATTACCGATAATCGCCCTGGGAAATTTCGCATTTCTTTTTTGAAGTTCCCATTCGCGTAATCCCGTAAGGTCTGGAGCATTTCCATCATGTTCTCCACATAAAACTCGGTAATTTCGTTTACCTGGTGGCAAACATCCCGGTAAACCCCCTGGAATTTTTTCTCGTCCAGTTGTGCCTGATATTCACCGGATTTGTGCGCATCGTACATTTCCCGGATAGACCTGGTAAGAGATTTCAGATTCATTTTCATATTAATCATGGCATTTCCCAAAACGTCATGTTCCGAGGCCAGATCGAGATGAACATCCAGGTTTCCGTTTGCTAGTTCGTTTACCAGGTTAAATTTATTGCGAAGGGCTTCAATCATCTTATTAAAAGCCGTGGCCAGTTCTCCAATTTCGTCAGAGCGTTTTATTTCCACCGTTTCCACGAGTTCTCCGTTGCCCAATTCCCGAGCGACATATTTTAACTTGCGAATGGGAACGGCAATATCGCGAGCCAGCAGGATAGAGAAAATAGAAAAAATGATGAGGGTAATAATGGCCCCCAACAACATAACCATTTGCGCTTTGTGAATAATCCAGGTTTTGTTTTTCAACGAGAGACCCAAGATCAATCTTCCGAATGTGTTTGATTCTCCTTTTATGGGAACATTAATCAGAACTTCCTCGGGATTTTCTAACACTCCCTCTTCGGGGATTTGAGGATTCAGGGAATATCCGTTTCTTCGAAAATGAAATATTTCCTCTCCCGAATTTCTTTGAACACTGACGTAGGTGAAATGGGGATTACTAACTACCGGAGAAAGGGTTGTTTTTACCGATTCTTCATCTTCGAATTCCATGGCGGTAACCAAACTCTGTGAGAGAATGTCTGCCATAATCTTTAAAGAGCTCGCTTCGTTTTTATTAATGGCATGCCCGAGGACAATTTGATTGATGAAGAGGTTAAAAAACAAAAGAATAATCACAATTCCTACTGTGCCTATTAGAATTTTAATTTTCAAGTTCAAAAATTTGGTACTCATGGGTCATCCTCTAATTTTGCTTTTGGTTGCGCGGAATTATTGAATCACTTCAGCAATTCCGGATTGTTCGACAAAATCGCGATTAAAATGGGCTTTTAATTGAGGATTATGCTTCAAATTGATAACAATTTTTGTTTTGTGATTTTCCATGGGAAGTACTCCCAGGAGTGCACCGGAATTGCTATATTGAGCCGACGTTGTCACCAGGATAATGCCCTTTTCTTTCACTTTTTTAAGGATGTATAATCGTGTGGCATTTGCCTGAAAAATCCGGGAAGAAGGCAGAATTAACATCTGCTTCTCCGAAATTTCCTGAATGGCCTTGTTAATATCCACCAGAGAGCGAATCGGATGAATGATCGTTTTAATTTGATTTTGAGCAGATGCGCGTTCAATCTGGCTCTGGTCAGAAGTTAAAGCATCTTGTGCAATCAGTAAATGTACCTCTTTCGTTTCCGGAAAAACTTTTTTCACTGAATACAGGATTTGTAAATAAGTGGGGTTCATCCTTGCCAGTAAATGAACGGCCATTAATATGACGATTGCGATAAAGAGTGGAGTTTTTCTCATGATTCCTCCCTGAATAAAATGAATTCTCATTCTTATGTTTCCGAAACGGTTGACTGATTGTATAATTCCAGCTCTTCGCTGTACACCAGTTTGGGAATATCCAGAATAATTTTAACTGAATTATTTAATTTTCCTAATCCCTGAATGAAAAGTATTTCTTTTTTCTTATGCATTTTAGGCGGAGGTTCAATACAGGTATTGGGAATGTCCAGCACCTCTCTAACGGAATCGACAATCAATCCGACCAGGGTGCCTTCAATGCGCACTACAATAATGCAGGTGCGGTCGTCGTAGGGACGTTCTTCCATCCCGAAGCGTAACCGTATGTCAATCACCGGAATAATTTTTCCGCGTAAATTTATGACGCCCTTAATAAAATCGGGCATTTCCGGAAGAGGGGTAATCTGCTGTATGCCAATAATTTCGATGACATATTCGATGGGAATGGCGTACTCTTCCTGGTTCAATCTGAACGTTAAAAATTTGCTCTCCTGGAGCAGATTCTCCTGAATGGTTTCCGGTGTCATGGTTTTATCCTGCATAACTGTACTCCTGTTTTGCCATCTCTTTTTCTGAAGCTTTCACCAGGCTGGCAATGTCCAGAATCAGGCAAATTTCTCCGTTTCCCAGAATGGCGCAACCGGATACAGCTTCGATGTTCCCCAGATATTCTGGAATGGGCTTAATGACCAGTTGTTTCTGGCCAATTAACTCATCCGCAAAAACGCAAATGGCATTATTGGTGCTTTCCACAATAATAAGGATGCCTTCCGTGAGAGGTTTTTTCTCCAGGGTAATATTGTGAAATTCGTGAATTCGGACGACAGGATAGAGAGAGTTGCGAATGTGCACCACTTCCTCACCATCCATCATCTGGACGATTTGGTCTGGGCGAATGACCAGCGATTCCCGAATGTCCAGCATAGGGATGGCATAGAGCGAGTTGCCTACCCGGATGATCATTCCATCGATAATGGCGGTGGTGAGGGGAATGCGCAGGGTTACGGTGGTTCCTTTATCCTTCTCGCTGTGGATTTCCACCCTTCCCCTGATTTTTTCGATGTTGCGCACTACCACATCCATGCCCACGCCTCTCCCGGAAATATCCGTCACTTTATCTGCGGTGGAGAATCCCGGAAGAAAAATGAGACGCCACACCTCTTCATCACTTAAATCCGAATGTCGCGAGGGAAGCAGGTTCTTCTCCTGGGCTTTTTGCAGAATCTTTTCCCGATCCAGCCCCCGGCCATCATCACTAATGCGAATTTGAATTTCTCGCCCCACCTGCTTTGCCTGCAAGGCAATGCGAGCCGTCTCCGGTTTCCCTTTGGCGCGGCGTTCCTCCAGGGGTTCAATACCGTGATCCACTGAATTACGAATGATGTGCACCAGCGGATCGGAAATGTGCTCGATAACCGAGCGGTCGATTTCCGTCTCCCCGCCAAAAATTTTTAACTCAATCTTCTTCCCGCTTTTCTTGCTTAAATCCCGTACCAGCCGGTTCATCTTACGGAATAATCCCTGGATGGGAATCATGCGCATGGAGGTGGCAATCTCCTGAAGCTCTCGAATATTTTTTTGCAAATGAAGCACCGCTTTTTCGAATCCCGGTAGGTCACGCCCCCTGAGTTCCGGATGTTGAGAAACCATGGACTCCGCAATTACAATCTCGCCCACCAGATCCATGAGGGCATTAAGTTTACTGACATCTACCCGAATCACTTCTTCCATTTTGTGTTTGGAGGCGGGGGATGAAGACTCTTTTTGAGAGGGTTGTGCCGGTTGCGCCGGAGGGGGCGTTTCCGCTTTCTCAACGGGTGTAGTTTGGGGGTGTGGTGCAGGTTCGGATTTTTGGGAAGGAGGGGCTTTTTCCTTCTCAGTATCCCGGCTCTTCCTCTCCATTCCCGGGGAGGCATCCGCTTCGGTACTCAATAAAAAATCCTCAATCATGCTGATGACGCCATCCACTCCCGGAATATTGCCTTTGCCTCCCTGGGCAATATCTTCAATGGCCATGCGAATAAAATCCAGAATGTCTGTAAGCAAGGAAAATTGCTCTGCATCGGGCTTCAATTCACCATTCCGAACCCGATCCAGAAATGTTTCTGCTTTATGGCAAATTTCATGAATATCATTGTATCCTAAGAATCCGGAGTTGCCTTTCAGGCTATGCATTAGGCGGAAAACATTATCCATTAATTCGCGATTTTGTAAATCCTTTTCCAGTTGCAATAGGGATTGTTCCAGTTCATCCAGCAGGTCGTTGGCATCCTGTAAAAATTGTTCCGCCATTTCTGCTACAAATGCTTCATCGAACAATTCTATATCCTGTTTGTCGCTGTCTTGGGGAGGTTGATCGGGTGTTGGGGTAGGGGGTGGAGCAAGGGATTGGGCAGAATGGGATTCACCTGAAACCATCTCCTGCAACTGAGCGATTAATTGATAGCCGGCTTCACTGTATTCTGCTTCAGAAAATGTATCGGCGAGATGATGGAGCAGATCCCGGAAAAAGTCACACAGTTTAAGTAAGATATCGATATGCCCGGATTGTAGGGAAACCTTCTGACGGCGAATATTGTCCAGCAATGTTTCGGCGTGATGGGTTAACTCGCTGGTTAGTTGCAATCCGATATAACTGGCACTCCCTTTCATGGAATGAAAGGTTCGAAAAATTTTATTAATAATTTCGGGATCCACCTCAGATAGCGAATCGGAATCTTCCTCCAATTCCAGGAGTAGAGGTTCAATCTCTTCAATCCCTTCCAGGCTTTCGGTGATGAAATCGTTGAATATTTCCCGGTCTTCTTCTGAGAGTTGAAGTAACCGTCCCTTTCCCTGGGCATCGTCCATGATAAATAAGCTCCATTTATCTGCACAACCGTTCTTTTTTCTACATTTTCGTACATTTTATTAAAAAACTTAACGGAGTGTTTTAATTTTAAGGTGAATTTTTTTATTATTGTCAAATAATTTTTTCTTCATCGAACAGAAAATTTTTCATTCTGAAAATATCAGATTTAAAAATTGGTTATCAGCATATTTTTGTTGTTTTACCAGCATTGAGTATCACCCATAAAAAAAAGTATTTTTACATTGATGGAATGTTTCCGGGGTTAGAGAATAAAGTGCTAAAATCTGGCATAAAAAAAGTTTGCGTTTTAACACAATGGAATTTTTTCTGTTGTTTAATTTTAAAGAAGGAATTTTTAAACATTAGAAGGTGCAAAATAATTTTTACATATTTGCATATAGTAATGAGGCCTGTTATATTTTGTTTCGTCTTTGCGTGGTGATTTGCGGCATATTGCAGCCACGTTAAAGAAGTCGCTAAAAAGCCAATAAATTGGTTAAACAATTGGTTCCCCCTGGCTTTTTGGCAGGGGTTTTTTATTAATAAGGAGGAATGTTTTATGAAAGGAAATTTTTTGTTTACGTCCGAATCGGTTTCCCAGGGGCATCCGGATAAAGTGGCCGATACTATTTCCGATGCCATTGTCGATGAAATTTTTAAGCTTGAGGGCGATGTTCGGTTTAATCGCGCAGCGGTGGAAACGCTGGTTACCACCAACACCACCATACTGGCAGGGGAAGTGAAGATTCCCGAGGGTGCGGAAATTGATTATGAGAAGATAGCCCGGGAGACCATTCGTGAGATTGGTTATTCCATACCCGAATTAAAATTTGATGATCAGTGCGAGGTCATCAGTAAAATACATAATCAGTCTCCGGAAATTGCTCGGGGAGTGGATACTGGTGGTGCGGGAGACCAGGGCATGATGTTTGGATTTGCCATTACCGAAACGCCACAGTACATGCCCCTGCCCATTGTGATAGCTCACGAAATTGTACGCGGAATGGACGAGGCGCGAAAAAACGGAACGATTCCCTATTTGCGCCCCGATGGGAAATCGCAAGTCACCGTGCGCTACGAGGGCTGGCGTCCCGCAGCCATTGAAAAAATTGTGGTAGCGGTTCCCCATCATCCGGATGTGAAACGCGAGGATGTGGCAGAAGAGGTGTTTCAGAAAATTGTCCAACCGGTGCTGGATAAGTACGGGAAACCGTTCACCCGAAATGAAGCAACCTACATCGTGAACGGTACCGGTATCTGGACGGTGGGCGGGCCGTATTCGGATACCGGACTCACTGGCCGAAAAATTATTGTGGATACTTATGGTGGTATGGGGCGCCACGGCGGAGGATGCTTCTCGGGAAAAGATCCTTCCAAAGTAGATCGCTCTGCCAGCTATGCGGCTCGCTATGTGGCAAAGAATCTGGTAGCCGCCGGAGTTGCCGAAAAACTGGAGGTGCAAATTGCTTACGTGATTGGGCACGCCCAGCCGGTTTCGATTATGGTGGATACCTTCCGCACCGGGAAGCTTCCTGAAGAACGCATCATCGAGATTATTCAAAAAGTATTTGACCTGTCGCCCACTGGCATTATCGAAACACTGGATTTGTTGAAACCGCGCTACAAAGCCACAGCCGCTTACGGGCATTTTGGGCGCGAAGACGAAGATTTTACCTGGGAGAAACTGGATAAGGTTGCGGAAATTCAAAATTTAATGTAACCTCCGTTTTAATCAGGAGACGGTTTACAGAAAAAATGCAAACGAGAATGAAAAATTTCTGGGTTCTTATAGCTATTCTGTTCTGGACGCTGCTAATGGCAGAATCTCCCCAAAAATGCACTGTGGAAGCGCTGATGCAATTAAAAGCTCCCTGGGCTTTTGATGTTTCTGGAGATGGAGAATGGTTCGTTTTTAGCATCCGCACACCCGATTTTACAGAAAGCCGCTGGCAATATCATTTGTGGCTTGCCGGGAAACAGGAAAAACCCCCTCGCCAGCTTACTTACTCTTCTGCCCGAGACTATTCGCCCCGGTTCTCTCTGGATGGGCAGTTTATTCTTTTCCTCTCATCCCGCCCTTCTCATTCTCCCCAAGGGGAGGAGGTAAAAGGTGTTCTTCAAATCTGGGCATTACCGCTGCGGGGTGGGGAAGCACGTCAGATTAGTTCGCTGGAAAATGGTGTGCAGTTTTTTGAGCTATCCCCCGGGGGAAAAGTCCTTTACGCGATAAGCGATGAGAATCTGCCGGAAGAGGTGAAACAGAAAAACGAGCGCCTGAAAAAACTAAAGTTTGACGGGGAAGTAAAGGATAGCGTCAAAGTCAATAAAGTGCTCTGGCAGATCCGCTGGCAGAGTGGAGATGCCCGGCGCATTGCGGTGCTGGATCCCGGCGTGGAGGAAATTACCGTGGCACCGGATAATCAGTGGGTGGTGTACCAGACGAACTACACCGGTGATTTCAACGACGAACAAAAATACGATTTGTGGGCAGTCAATGTACTGAACGGGGAGAAGGTGCAATTAACCGGCTTTCCGGGGCCGGAGATTCATCCCGCAGTTTCCCCGGATGG
>JALWDQ010000995.1:0-6198 GCA_027039625.1 Calditrichia bacterium
TTGGCGTGATTTGTGGTTCTATTAATTTTGATAAACCATATAATTCAAAAACATAATTCAAAATTCTTAATTCAAAATTATCAATTATTTCCGTCGTCCTTCCAGGACTCAAATGGGTTGGGTGGGAATTCCCATTCCCATGGCTGAAGGCCATGGGCTAAATTCTGTTGGCCACTCCGTGGACTCACCCCCTGCCAGCCGATATTTTTTTGGGATCTAATTTTTGCTCAATGGTGTCCTTTCTTTTTTCTTTCCTTTTGCCTTTTGTCTTACACGAAGGTATGGAGGATACAGAAAATAGTTCCAGATGACAAAACGTTAAAAACCGCAAAGTACGCAGAGGAAACGCCAAGGACGCAAAGAAATTCCAAATCCGAAATAAAATATCTCAAATCACAATTTCCTGAAAAACAAATAATTATGGTTGTATTTTATAATCTCATCATATGATTATTTTTCATTCGTGTTTATTCGTGTGATTCGTGGGCAAAAACCCATTCTTTTAATTCATGGGCAATAATTCGTGGGCAAATGCTTATTCGTGTGATTCGTGGTTAAATATCAATTTTTTCAATTCATAGAAACTGGGACTTGTTATTTGAGATTTGGAAGTTGAATTCTGTTCATTGAGGTTTATTATTCAGAAAAAAGTCTTCCCGCAGGAAGGCCTGGTAAATAAAGAGAGAACGGACATTCCAGAAGTACAATTAGTGTAAGCGAGACCGGGCCCGCTGAAACATTTTTTCCATATCAACACCTTCATCTTTGGCCAGTTGCAGAGCTTCGCTCAGGTATTCTTCCTTCAATGTTCGGTAATAATCCTCCAGATAAAGCAAAATCAGTTCTTCCGACTCTTCCTTCGACCAGGGGTAATTGTCGATAAAATTTCGATTGGACCCATTGCGCGTGTTTTCCATAGGCGCTATCCTAATATAATTTTTTCAACGTTTCCAGGAGTTCTTTAAAATTGTTAACCACTACATCCGCCTCCCGCAAGTGGCGCGAGTGAAGGGTGGTTGTAATTGCCACCACTATCATTCCTGCTGCTTTACCACTGCGAATGCCCAGCGGTGCATTCTCGATAACTACGCACTGCTCCGGAGCCACATTAAGCAACCGGGCAGCGGTTAAATACGGCTCGGGACTGGGTTTGGTTTCCTGCACATCATCGCTGGTAACGATCGCCGAAAAATAATTTTTCAAACCAAACTCCTCCAGCGTGCTTACCACTCGCTCTCGTTGCCCTCCCGTAACCACCGCAAGCTGCAATCCTTTCTCCCAGGCCCAGTTTAGCACATCGATGAGATTGGGGTAAAACTCCACTTTCTTGATTTCTTCATAATACTTGCGCTTCTTTTCAATAATCAGCGGCGCTTCTTCCAGGGGAATATTATATTTACGTGCAATCTGGTTGGCAATGGCTAACAGTCCCTGCCCCTCCAGTACAAATAACTCTTCGGAGGGCATGTCGATGCCATATTCGGCCAGCGCCTTCCGCCAGCCCTGGTAATGGTCCTCCATACTGCGGACCAATACCCCATCGAAATCGAATAACAAGGCCCTCATTGTTCTCCTGCCTTTTCGTTCCTGACTCGACCATTCCACATCCCTGTTCGCACCCAATATACCACTTTTCTCCATCCTATTTTGTGATTTAGCTTTCATACTCTCACTTTTCTGATTGGAATTTACTTCTCCTCTCGCCGGATTTCCTATTGAACAATTATTTTCTTCGGTGGTTCCCGCTCCTTTTTTCTTTTTATATTTAGATGCTCGGGTAACAAAGAGGAGACGAATGGAAGAGAAAAAGAAAACGAACGCCGGAGTCATCACTTCCCGCATCAAGTTTTGCGATATGCGCTGCGAATACGCCGAATTTCCCCGGGACGAGGATATCGACGGGTCTCGTTCCTGCCAGACTTACCTGGCCATCTGGTGCACAAAACTGAATGAGTACGTAACGAAAAACGCTCCCTGCGCGGTACTCTACGGAAAAAGACGCCCCAAATCTCAATGGTGAACGGAATTCTCCTCCACATACTGCCGATAAAGTTCTTCCAGAATACTCCGGGTTTGCACACGGTGTACGGATAACCGGCGTTGTTTGAGCTGACGTAAAATTGTTTCCAGATCTGTACCTGAAGCAAGAAGTTCCACTTTTTCTCGCTTCCCTCTGGTATGTGAGTTCCGGATTTCCACCCCGGGAATTTTCTTCAGAGCCTCCCGTACCCCGGCATCCCCTTCCAGAAAAAATATTTGCTGGGTCACCTTGCCCAGGTTTACCTCACCAACAATACGTCCCTGATGTAAAATCACAACCCGGTCGCACAACCATTCCACCACCTCCAGCCGATGGGTGGCAAGCAGCAACGCCTGGTGTGGTAACGATTGCAGTAATCTCCGAAGCTCCTGTTGCCCTTGAGGATCGAGACCGGACATAGGCTCATCCAGCAGTAGCAATTGAGGTCGGTGGATAAGAGCCAGTGCCAATAAAACACGCTGACGCATCCCTTTGCTAAAACCACCCAGAAGCTCCTCGCCGTGGGATGCCAGCCCTGCCCATTCCAACAATTCAGTGCTTCGGGTACGAATCTGCTCCCGTGTAAGCCCCATCATCCCACCAGCCAATTCCAGTAATTCCAGAGGAGTAAAATTATCCAGACCGGTACTGTGTTCCGGTAGATACCCGGGATACAGACCATCCTCTTCCGCGGCCTCTCCGCTTTCCCATTGAATGCTTCCATTATCCGGAAGCAGCAAATTCATAATTAACCGGAACAGAGTGGTTTTTCCGGAACCATTTGCCCCAATAACCCCTACGCGCTCTCCGGCATACAGCGTGAGGGAAAAATCCTCCAGCGCTGGTTGCGATTGGTCTGGATACCGTTTGGTGAGGTGCTCAATCCTGAGAATGACCTTGCTCATATCTTTCTGATTTTTTTTTGATAATAAAAAAATAATTACTAAATTACAACCATAGGAATTAATTCAAAAACGGAGGTACAATGGAAGACCAAATGAAAATTCCCGAAACCACCGAAGAGGTGTTAAAAATAGCGTTGCGCCTGGAAGAAGAGGGCTACAAAACATACACCGAAGGTGCACGTAAGATTAGCAATTCCCTGGGGAAACGCTTGCTGGAGCGTCTGGCCAACGATGAACTGCACCACATGGAGCGCATTCGTCAGGCTTATGAAGCGGTCGAGGGGAAACGGAACTGGGATGAAGTAGCTATGAACAACGCAGAAGAGGTTGTGGCTTTTGAGAAAATTATTCAAAGACTGCGGGATGAACTGAACCAGTCCATTGAGGAACTGGGAAGCCACGGGGTAGATGATGAAGAAGTCATCGACACGGCACTGAACCTGGAATCTCACGGGCGTTTCTTCTACTCCGAAGCGGCAAAGAAAGCCAGCGATCCTAAAGTGAAAGAATTTCTGGAAATTCTGGCCAAAGAGGAAGAAAGCCACTACCAGGCTCTGCAAAAGGTTAATGCCTTTATGGAAGATCCGGCTAACTGGTTTGCCACTCAGGGGAAATTTTAATTCCCCACCTGAGCAGCTCTGGCAAACTCGGTATTTTCGTATAATTATTTTCTCATCGAAACAATTGTATGAGCTGGAGCGGTAAGGATTTGCATCGTAGTTTTTGTGAAAATATAAACAGGTGGAGTCCAACGGGAAGTGGGCTTCACCTGTTTCGTTTTTATTGAATTGTTTTTAAAGCGGGATGTTTCCGTGTTTTTTCTCCGGAAGCTTATCTCGTTTATTTTTAAGCACTTCCAGAGCGCGGATAATGCGAAACCGGGTGTTTTGTGGTTCAATCACGTCATCCACATAGCCTCGTTTGGCTGCCATAAAAGGATTGGCAAATTTTTCCTTGTACTCTTTAATCAGTTCCTGCATTTTGGCTGCGGGATCGGAAGCTTCAGAGATTTCTTTGGCGAAAATAATTTCTACTGCTCCGGCGGGACCCATCACGGCAATTTCGGCTGTTGGCCAGGCATAATTAAAATCTCCTCCAATATGTTTGGAACTCATCACGCAGTAAGCACCTCCGTAAGCCTTACGGGTCACAATGGTGATTTTGGGCACCGTGGCTTCGGCAAAGGCATACAACAGTTTGGCTCCGTTGCGAATGATGCCGGTGTGTTCGTGTGCCGTACCTGGCCAGAAGCCGGGAACATCGACAAATGTGATGAGGGGAATATTGAAAGCATCACAAAAGCGGACAAACCGTGCAGCTTTTATGGAAGCATTGCTATCCAGCCCACCAGCCATAAAATTGGGCTGATTGGCGACGATTCCCACGGATTGTCCGTTCATGCGCGCAAAACCCACAATGATGTTGGGTGCCCACAGGCGGTGTACCTCTAAGAACTCCCCATTATCCACAATATGCAGAATGACCTCTCGCATGTCGTACGGCTTGTTGGGGTCGTCAGGAACAATGAAGTTCAGTTCCTCGTCCGAGCGATCAATGGGATCGTCGGTTGGCACCACCGGCGGTTTTTCCCGATTATTTTGCGGAATATAACTGAACAACTTGCGCAACAGGAGGAGGGCTTCCTCGTCATTTTCCGCCACAAAATGAGCCACACCACTTTTTTTATTGTGCACCATTGCCCCTCCCAATTCATCGGTGGTGACATCCTCCTGGGTCACCGCCTTCACCACTTTGGGGCCGGTAAGGAACATGTAACTGGTATGGTTTACCATGATGGTAAAATCAGTCAGAGTTGGGGAATACACCGCCCCACCGGCACAGGGTCCCATAATGGCGCTGAGCTGGGGGATTACACCGGAGTAAATCACATTGCGATAAAAGATATCAGCATAACCGGCCAGACTATCGATGCCCTCCTGAATGCGCGCACCACCGGAATCGTTCAATCCAATCACCGGTGAGCCTGTTTTTGCCGCCATATCCATGATTTTACACACCTTCTCTGCGTACGTTTTGGATAACGACCCTCCAAACACAGTGAAATCCTGGGAGAACACAAACACCCGGCGACCATCGATTGTCCCGTGTCCCGTCACCACTCCGTCGCCCAGTATCTTCTTCTTATCCATTCCAAAATCGATGCATTGATGCTCTTTAAACATGTCGAACTCTTCGAAACTGCCATCATCCAGCAAAATTCCAATACGCTCCCGAGCAGTTAGTTTTCCGGCCTTGTGCTGCTTCTCGATGCGCTTCAGTCCGCCACCTAATTTTGCGGTGCGCCGCATTCCGTAAAGTTTCTTAAAACGCTCTTCAATGGTCATTCTTTTCCTCCTGACAAACCATTTAAATGATGAATCATCCGTGCCTTGCAACCAATGCTATTCTCATTAATAGTTTCTTAAAATAAACACTCAGGCTAATTCCCTGCAAATTGTTTGTATTTTTCAGGATTTTGTGTAAAATCATTGTGCAACTCAAAAAAATTTCTCCCTCTGCCCTGGAGGCAAATATCCGTTTCTACCAATTACGCTATCGGCGGCCAAATGAACAACCATTGGAAACGGAACTTACTATAAGTTATCAAAAACTTCGTTAGTGTTCGCTTCATTACACCACCTGAACATAATATAGACTTTGTTATTCCGCCACTTCAGAAAAACAAAATGCCCTAAACGAATAGGGCATTCTGGGGATGTTGCAATGAACTAAAAGAAAGGAACAAGAAAGAAATCCGTTAATCCAGTTCTTTCCCGAAATCGTACAGTGGAAAGGCTTCGCACATTTCCTGTACTTCTCCACGTACTTGCTTGTAAATTTCTTCATTTCCCATGTTCTTCAATACCCGGTCAATCAGTCGGGCGACCTTTTTCATTTCCTCTTCTTTAAATCCGCGGGTCGTAAGTGCGGGGGTTCCCAGGCGAATCCCGCTGGTGACAAAGGGACTTCGTTCGTCAAAGGGCACCATATTTTTGTTGACGGTAATTCCTGCCTCGTGCAGCGCATTTTCCGCATCCCGACCGGTGATGCCGGTGCGAGTTAAATCCACCAGCATAACGTGGTTATCCGTTCCACCGGAAACAATGTCGTAGCCCAGTTCAATCAGTTCATTGGCCAGAGCTTTAGCATTTTTAACGATTTGTTCGGCGTAGGTCTTGAATTCCGGTTGTAATGCTTCTTTAAAAGCCACCGCTTTTGCGGCAATAATGTGCATTAGCGGACCGCCCTGCATACCGGGCATGACGTTGCTGT
>JALWDQ010000996.1:0-2012 GCA_027039625.1 Calditrichia bacterium
TGCCCACCCTGCCCGGAACGCCCGTCACCGCTGACCAGGGCTCCGACGTCGTGGACAGCGACGGCGACGCCACTGGCAAATCTCCAGTTTTCACGCTCACAACCATCCCCACGGGCGAAAACAGCACCGGCGACAACGGCGCTGCCGGCGGCCCCAACAATTTCCCTGACAATCAGGTGAACGAGACCATCGACTTTGGCTTCCAGCCCACGCCCGAATTTGGTTCGGTGGGTAACTATGTGTGGTTGGATGAGGACAGCGACGGCTATCAGGACGCCGGCGAACCTGGCATCCCCAACGTGCAGGTAACTCTCTATGACGACGCCTGCGCCCAGTTGGACATCACCTACACCGATGCCGACGGCGGCTATCTTTTCCCCGACCTGGTTGCGGGTGCGTATCGGGTCGATGTCGATACGACGCAACCAGCCCTTAGCGGTCTGCATCAGACCACCAACCCCGTGTTGGCAAACGCCGACTTCGGCAACCAGGATCTCGGCACCACTGCCTGTGGCTACGAGATGACAATCGGCGGCGCAGCGCCCCTGGAGAACCTTACCGGCGACTTCGGCTTCATTGGCGAAGACCCCGATGGCAACACCGGTACAGCCGCCATCGGCGACACCGTATGGTACGACGCGGACAGCGACGGCGCCCAGGATCCCAACGAAGTGGGCATCGCCGACGTGTGCATGGAATTGATCGCAGTCGGCCCCGACGGCATCTTCGATCCAGGCGCAGACGGCGTGTACGGCACCGCCGATGACGACGAAGTGGTGCATGCCACCATGCAAACCGACAGCAACGGCCATTACCTGTTCGATGGTCTTACCCCCGCCGCTTATGTGGTGCAGACCTGCGCCACCAACCCCAACCTGGCGGGTCTGACCCAAACCGGCGACCCCGATGACTTCGGCGCCCTCGCCGCCAACCCCGATGGCATGACTACCACCCCCGTGGTGCTGGCCCCCGGCGACGTCTTCCTCGACGCCGACTTCGGCTACCTTACAGAAATCTGCAACGCCATCGGCGACACCGTGTGGCTGGATGCGGACGGTTCGGGCGCAGCAACGATGGACGCCGGCGAATACGGCATCCCGGGTGTCACCGTGGCCCTGATACGGGACACGAACGGTGACGCAATCTGGGATGCAGATGGCGCCGACGACACGTTGGGCACCGCGGACGATGAACCTATCATCGGTCAGGATGTGACCGACGGCAGCGGCAACTACCTCTTCCCCTGCCTGCCCGATGGCGACTACATCACGTGGGTGAACGACACCGATAATGTGCTCAGCGAACTGGACCAGACCTATGACCAGGACGCACCGTTGGACGACATGAGCGCCACCAACGTGGCGGGCGGAGCCACCGACCTGGATCAGGACTTCAGCTACACGCCCGAGGGGCAGGACGGCTCCATGTGCCTGGTGGGCGACGCCATCTTCCTGGACATCGATAGCAGCGGCTCGCCCATGGCGGGCGAAGGCCTGGAAGGCGTCGTCGTCAATCTATACGACGCTGCCGGAGCGACTCTCCTCGCCAGCACAATAACGGATGAGAACGGCCATTACTACTTCCCGGTGGACTGCAGCGGCGGCGCTGTCACCGTGCAGGTGCACGTAGACGCCGCCACCCTGCCACCCGGCGTCAGCAACACCGTCGATCCTGATGGCGGCAACGACAGCGTATCGACCACGACCGTGGGCGGCGCCAACCCCGCTATCGATCTGGCCCAGGACTTTGGTTATGAGCCCAACCCGGGCGAGGCGGGCCGCATCGGCAATCTGGTGTGGCTGGACCAAAACGCCGACGGCGACTGGGACGGCGTAGATGGTCCCGACGCCACCTCCAACACCGATGATGACGAAACGCCCATCGCCGGCGTCACCATGGATCTGTATCGGGATGACAACTGCAACGGCATGCTCGACCCCGGCGAGGGGCTGGTGGCCGCGGCCACGACTGCAGCCGCCATCAACAACGGCCTGTATGGCGCCTGCCCCTTA
>JALWDQ010000997.1:0-6188 GCA_027039625.1 Calditrichia bacterium
GTTTTACATAAATATGGCAAATCGCAATATGCATGTTAATGATTAATTATTCTTCTGATTTTCATTTTTTCACAGCCTCTAAAACGGGGAAGTTTTCGGGAAGAATTTTTTTCAGGTGCTCTCCCGCCGAATCACCAGCAACGTCTGGTCGTCGAAACGGGGAGCATTCTGGTAAAAACGTTCCAGATCGGTTTTGAGGCAGTGGATAAACTCCCCGGGTTCCCGGGTAGCGCACTGTTGAATTTGCTCCCGAAACCGTTCCTCTCCGTAAAGCACATCTTTGCCCTCCTGCTTCCGGGAAGCTTCGGGATAGCCATCGGTGTAAAGCACCAGCATGTCTCCGGGATTTAAAAGGAGGGTGTGTTCCCGGGTATGGCGGCGGAAAAAATCGGCACGGGACGTCATTCCCAGCGCCAGGCCCGGTGTGCGAACCTCCCGCAGCGGTTCCGAAGCGCCCGGGGACACTACCATGGGCAAATTGTGCCCTGCGCGAATAAAGCGAAAACGATGCCCGGCTGTATCCAGAATACCGAAGATGCCGGTGACAAAAATGTTGGCATCCAGTACATGGCGCTTCAGGTACTCATTTAAACGGAGGGTGATTTCCGGAAGGTCACGGGTAAAACGGGTGGCAAAGCGCATCAGGCTGATGAGCTGCGCCATGTAAAAGGCAGCAGACATCCCCTTACCCGAAACGTCTCCAATTGCTACAAAATAGCACTGCTCGTCCAGCGGGAACACATCATAAAAATCGCCGCCCACCTCGTTGGCGGTAATCATATCCGCGGCAATGCGGTAACCGGGAATCTCCGGCAACCTTTCCGGCAACATCTCCAGTTGCACCCGATGGGCAATCTTCAGCTCCTGATCCAGCCGCTCCTTCTCTTTGGCTTCCTCCATAAACTTCTGAAGCTGCCGTGCCATGCGGTTGAAATGCCCCGCAAACTGGCTGAATTCATCGTTCCCAGGAATCTGCATCTGGTAATTCAGGTTCCCCGAAGCCACTTCTTCCACCCCGGTGCGCAACCGGTGGAATTTCTCCACAATCAATCGATTAATCTCCTTGCCGAACCGCACCATTCGGCGTATCACCAGCGCATTCAGCAACAGAAACAGTACCACCAGCACCACCAGTATCTGGGTCATGAAATTCCAGCGGGAGAGTTCCTCCAGATTGTAGAAAACGTTCAGGGTGAAGTATTCATCCTGCCTCCCGGTGGGCAGAAAAATCCGCCCCACCACAATGGGCAGGTTCAACAAATTTCCGGAGGTTCCCCAACCGGCCAATCCGTTTACCGGCCTGGGCACCGAGGCCAGAAGGCGAGAGGATTCCGAGCGGGTGAGGAACGGGTTAATGATGCCCACGGGATTAATCCGGAACGGGCCTGCCTGCCAGAAGCTAAGCCGGTAAAGGTGGATCATCACCGGGTTGGGACGGTAGCGAAACGCCGCCACCCCGCTGCCTAAAATGAATTGATTCTCCCGGAAAATATGCTGCAAAAACTGCCGGTTGATTCTGACCAGATAAGCACTATCCGCATGGAGGGAATCCTGCGGCAGCAACCCCAGGTAAGTCACCAATCGTCCCGCAGTCGTATCCTGCCAGTAGAAAAAATTCTTCCACTCCTGGATAAACGTGCCGGAAGGAGATTTAAGAGAATCCAGCTTCGCCCGGGAAATGGTACGTATGTGCAGGGTAGAGTCCACACGGGCGGGCAAACGGCGTACCGTCTCTTCCACACTTTGGCGCAGTAAATTTGCCTGCCACCCGGAAATGAACAGGTAAAAAATAAACAGCAGCACCACCAGTTGAATAAACTGGGGAATGGTGGCCTGAAAGAACGTGGCAATGCGCAGTTTCCGGGAGATGGGAGAAAAATTGTAAATCAGCACCAGCGGAATTCGCACCAACAACACAAGCAGGTAAGTTCGCGCCACGTAGAACAAAAATTTCGGCAGGGAATAATCCGCCAGCCGGGTACTCCGCACGGCATCTGCCCAGCGCACCGCATCAAAGTAAGCGGGCTGGTGCACTTTCAGAAACAGCACCAGCGCCACAAAAAAATACAGAATGAGCTCCACCCGCGAGAGCGCCTCCAGCCAGCGCGTGCGCTTCAACAAAATGAGAAACAGAAAAATGGCCAGCAAAATCGTATTGTAAGGCTGTCCCGGAAAAATCCCCTTGTGTGCTACCAGCAACACCAGCCAGTATGCCACAATCACCCCAAAGCGTCCCCGGTTCTCCTGCTGCAAAAACAGTCCCCCTGCCCACACCAGCACCAGCAAATTCAGCCAGTGCGACACCAGCAGCAGTGGCGAAAAATGCACCCCTTTTGCCGTAACCTCCGCTCCTCCCAGAGCACCCCATTCCAGCAATCCCACCCCCAGAAACACCAGCAAATACAGCTCCGCTGGCAGGGCAAACATCCGTAAAAACAACCGGTTCGCCCGATGCCAGCACACAAACAGCGCCATCAACGCAAAGTAAAAAAACGGTTCCAGAAACAGCACCCCGCTCACCAGCAGCAAAAACGAGGCGGCAAATCCCAAAAAACAGAGAGCAAAGCGCTTACCGTTCTCCCGGTTACCTGCCCCCTCTCGCAGCGCATCCTGCAGACGCTTCCAGAAGGTAATCTCAAATCGCGGTGAATTCTCGGTATTCATAGTTTGCTGCTACCACGCTAATTTTTTGTTTTTATTATTTTTGGTGAATCCCCCACCGGCGGCCTGGAACGCCCGGAGGGAGGCTGCCCTCCCTGGTACCGCGAGGGCAATTTCGGGTGCCGTGCTCATCTTACGGAAAAACCGTACAAGCCCCTTCCCGGTACCTCCGTACCGCCCTCCGGCAGTTTCCTGCTTTTTGCCTTGTTGCTGCCTCACCTCCTTTCCTTCACCCGATGCTTCGGTACCCAGCTTCCCAGTTCCTGCTCACTTCCGCTTACTACGCAAAATCCGGTGGGAAAGATGCAGGTTGCAACGTAATAATCCCGGTGGCGGAGGGTTTTTAATTGCTCCGGTCTCGGTAACCCCACCACCCGGTTCCCCCGAGAAATTGCCGAACTTCAAAGAACTTGCGAAACAATTTAACCGGGGTGGTGCAGGAATGCCACGAAAAAACGGAAATGCCGAAGGGCACTTCCGCTGTTTCTTCTCCAAAGAATTTCAATTCCGCCGGAAAACCCTTTCTTACAGTAACCTGCTTCTTTTCAAACTAAACAACAATCGCGGAAAACCCACTTTACAGAAGTTTTTTTCCAGCCACCTGTTCCTTTTTAAACTTACTCTATCCGGTACCATTACCTACTATTTGCAAGTTCCCGCCAGAAATTAACCGGAATGGAACAATGGAGGAGCAGGAAGAGATTCCTGCGTCAGAAAATGCCCTGGAGATTTTACATTTTTCATTTAAATGAGCCGTTTCTTTTCTTATTTTTGTTCCCGCCAGAAGCAAAAGAAGAGGTTTACAGAATGACAGAAAAAAATTTTTATCAGATTATTGCACAGGAATTGAACCTGAAAGCGTTTCAGGTGGCGAATACGGTGGAACTGCTGGATACGGGCAACACCGTACCCTTCATTGCGCGCTATCGAAAGGAAGCCACCGGCAAGCTGGATGAGGAACAAATTCGTGCCATCGAAGAGCGCATCAAATATTTGCGGATGCTGGAAGAACGGAAAACCACCATTTTAAAATCCATAGAAGAGCAGGGCAAACTCACTCCCGAACTGGAAGCAAAAATTAAAGCTTCCTTAAAGCTGCAGGAGGTGGAGGATTTGTACCTGCCTTACCGCCCGAAGAAACGCACCCGTGCCACCATTGCCCGGGAGAAGGGGCTGGAGCCGCTGGCGCAACTGATGCTGGATCAGGAGATTGAAAATCGCGAGGCACTGGAATGTGCCGGGCAGTTTGTGGATACCGAGAAAGGGGTGGAAACCCCCGAGCAGGCTCTGGCGGGCGCCCGGGATATCGTGGCAGAAATCATCTCCGACGATGCCAGGGTGCGTAAGGTGATTCGCGAGAAAACACAGCGGCTGGGATTTCTGTGCAGCGAGGCCAAAAAAGGCGAGGTGCAATCCGAATATGAACTATATTACGATTTCCGTGAACCCATTCGGCAACTGGTTCCCCACCGCATTCTGGCCATCAATCGCGGCGAAAAGGAAGATTTCCTGCGGGTGTACATCGATGTGGATGAACAGGCCATGCTGGAGGAAATCCGTAAGCTGTACATCAAAAATCCCGATTCCACCTTTTACCCGCAGATGGAGCTGGCCATTGCCGATGCTTACAAACGGCTGATTGCCCCCAGCATCGAGCGGGAAGTGCGGCACATGCTTACCGAAGCCGCCGAAGACCATGCCATTAAAGTGTTTGCCCGTAATCTGCGCAATTTATTGTTGCAACCACCGGTGCGGGACAAAATCATCATGGGAATTGACCCCGGTTACCGTACCGGCTGCAAAGTGGCGGTCATCGATCAGACCGGGAAATATCTGGAAGGCGATACGATTTTCCCGCATCCTCCGCAAAATAAAGTGTTCGAGGCGAAAACCATTCTCCGGCGACTCATCGAAAAATATGCCGTGGATGTGATTGCCATCGGCAACGGAACCGCTTCCCGGGAGACGGAAATGCTGGTAGCCGATCTGATTCACGAAATCAAAGAGTCAGGCGGCAGGGAGGTTCACTATGTGATTGTCAATGAAGCCGGTGCTTCGGTGTATTCGGCATCAGCAATCGCCCGTAAGGAATTCCCGGATCTGGAAGCCAGCATGCGGGGCAATATTTCCATTGCCCGGCGTCTGTTAGATCCCCTGGCCGAACTGGTGAAAATCGACCCCAAAAGCATCGGGGTGGGTTTGTACCAGCACGACGTAAATCAAAAGAAACTGGGCGAGGCACTGCACCAGGTGGTGGAAAGTGCGGTAAATCTGGTGGGCGTGGATGTGAACACCGCTTCCGCCAGCCTGCTGAAATACATTTCCGGACTCACCAGTCGCACCGCCGAAAATATCGTGAAATATCGCGATGAACATGGCAAATTCCGCAATCGAGAGCAGTTGAAGCAGGTTCCCGGAATTGGAGAGATTGCCTTCCAGCAATCGGCGGGATTTCTGCGCATCCCGGGCGGAGATAATCCCCTGGATAACACCTCCATTCACCCCGAATCCTACGAGGCCACCCACCGCTTGCTGGAAAAATTTCAGGTGCTGGACCGTCCGGCACAGTGGCGGGAGCTACCGGCGGAAATTCGCCGCCAGAAGCTGGACCTGGCTGCGTTAGCCCGGGAGATTGGGGTGGGCGAACCCACACTGGAGGATATCCTGGCTAACCTGGAAAAACCGGGACGCGATCCGCGGGACGAGATGCCCAAACCCATCTTCAAGAGCGATGTGCTGAAAATTGAGGATCTGCGGGAAGGGATGATTCTGAAAGGTACGGTGCGCAATGTAGTGGATTTTGGAGCATTTGTGGATATCGGCATCAAACGGGATGGATTGGTGCACGTAAGCGAGATGGCGGAAAAATATGTGAAAGATCCCCATAAAATTGTGGCAGTGGGGGATGTGGTTACGGTAAAGGTTATTGGGGTGGATCTTCAGCGAGGTCGGGTGAAGTTGAGTATGAGGATTTAATGATTGGAAGATTTTTTCAGTGGATGAAGAGGCGTATTCTTGATTGATGCTCACCATAAGTAAGTTTTTTGTGATGGTTTAGTACAGTTGTTAATGCGATTTGCTTTAGAAAAAAATTGGATGGGAAGATTACGTATATGGGATGAATCAGTAGCAGGTTATCCCGGAATAAAGTCCTTCCAGAGGATGCCACGCTTTATTCCAATCTACTCGCCTATTATTTGGAATTGTGAGATTGTTATTGGATAATCCAATCGATATAAAACTAAAAAGTAATAAAAAATACACATTTTTCATGGTGATTCCTCCTTTTTTTAAAAATAGAAAAGTATATAAAAAGAATTTATTCTATGTCTGATTTCAGATAATTTATCGAAATAATAAACGGGTCTTCTATCCAGCAAATATTTTACTGCTAAAACCATCTTTTTATAATTTATTCCTAATCCTATCATTAAACCCATCTTAAAAACATTACCTCGTAAAGTAGGACCTTCTTCAAAAGATAAATCATATTTAAGATTATCCGTTTGATCGGGATAATATATTTC
>JALWDQ010000998.1:0-6175 GCA_027039625.1 Calditrichia bacterium
AAAAGAACCGACTTATTTTACAGCCATTTACCAGTTCTATTAACAAAAAGGTGGAATGTTTCTTTTGATTTGTTTAACTAACAATTCCTGCACCCTGTCATTCTGAGCCCTGCGCCAGCAGGGCGAAAAATCTCTTGCTTAAGCAAGACGAAGAATCTCCTGCGTAAGCATGGCGAAGAATCTTCTGTGTAAGCAGGGCGGCAACAGCAGAACAAAGTACCTCAATGAAGAAGCTTTTAATGAACCATTAGGATGGCTACCCAATTTTTCTGGTAGAAGAAAATGACATCTGGATGATTCATTGCCGTGTGCACAATCGTCTTTGAATAGTTTACCAGAACACCAAACGGAAGCAAAACACCGGGAAGAAACATGAAATTGCACTCCATTTTATCGGGATTCCTGTTACTCGGGCTGCTATTACTGGAAACACCACTGCTGGCAGTTACCGGTCACTCTTCTCTGCTGCCCGAACAGCATTACTACGATGTAACCTTTTACAATATTTCCTTGAATATAAACATGACCCAGAAATTTGTTCAGGGAGAAGTGTGGGTTAGCGGCACTATTTTGCACGATGGCACCCAGCACATTGTGCTGAACCTCTACCAGAACATGTCGGTGGATTCTGTGCGCTACTTAAATACCACCCTTCCCTTTACCCACCAGAACGATGTACTGGATGCCACCTTACCCCAGGCGCTGAACCAGGGAGATACGTTTACCCTGGGTATTTTCTATTCCGGTTATCCCGAGCAAGCGGGTACACCCGGTTACGGATTAATTTTTAGCGGTTACAACGGTCAGCAATTGGTGTACAGCTACAACTGGCCCTATTTTGCCAGCACCTTTATTCCCTGCAAGGATCATCCTTCGGACAAAGCAGACTCGGTGCAGTTACGCATTACCGTTCCCGGTGGATATCAGGTGGCGTGCAACGGCGTGCTGGAATCCACCCAAACGCTTCCCGGAAACAAACAACAATTCCTCTGGGTGCATCATTATCCCATTGTCCCGTACAATATTTCCATAAACATCTACCCCTTTACGGTAAGCACCGGGCAGTATTCCTCTGCTACCAGTGGGAACATCTTTCTGCAATATTTTCTCTTTCCGCCCCACGCGACTGCCATCTTAAACACCCTACAAACAAAAGTGCCCCGAATTTTGCAGGCTTACGAATCGCGCTACGGAGCCTTCCCTTTTGTTCAGGACAAATACGGGCTGTGTGAAGCTACCTTCGGTGGCGGCATGGAACATCAAACTCTGCTTACCATGGGGCAGTCTTCGTTTTTCTCCGATATTCTGGTTCACGAAAGTGCCCACGAGTACTTTGGCAATTTGATTAGCCTGGCGGACTGGGGCCACATCTGGTTAAACGAAGGGTTTGCCACGTATAACGAGGCAGCGTATCACGAATACTGGGACGGAGAAGCAGTGTACCTGAACATGATTCGCCAATTTATGAGCGGCTCCGGTGAAGGGAAAATTTTTGTGGACGATCCCTCCAATCCCAACAATATCATTCCCTACAATCTGGTTTATTTAAAGGCCGCCGTGGTGGTGCACATGCTGCGCTTTGTGATGGGCGACACCCTCTTCTGGCAGATGCTGTACGATTATGTGAACAGCTCCCCTTACCGCTTTGGCAATGTGGATACGGAATCGTTCTGCCAGTTCTGCGAAGGATATTACGGCAGCGACCTGGACTGGTTTTTCGATCAATGGATTTACGGGGATGGTCGCATGGCCGGGGAGTATTACTATTTCCCCAACACCGCCGGGGACTCCCTCACCGTGCTCATCCGGAGCGTGCTTTCCAGCAGCGCCAGTTCCACCATCCACGCCATGCCATTGCCTTTGCAATGGCAAACAAGCTCCGCCAGCGGTGAAGATACGGTGTGGGTGGATTCACTCCCTCGCATGTACCATCTCTCCATTTCCGATACCCACAACCTGCAACTCCTGATTGATCCCCGGGATCGGGTACTCAAAGGGAATTTCCAGTATCTGAACCATCCCGAACTGCAGGAGGTGTACCTGGCGAACGACAGCATTTACATCTGCTGGGAGCCATTCTTTAATGTAACCAACTATCTGGTTCGCATCGAGAGGCTGGATAGCACCGGGAATAGCATCCCCGTGCAAAACGCCACGGTGTCGGGATTTACTTACCGCTTCCATCCGCCGGAGCGAGGCATTTACCAGGTGGCGGTGGCGGCACAACTGGAGAACCAGGTCACCGCTTTTTCGCCCGTGATGCAGGTAAAATACACCCCGTTCCCCATGGATCAGGGGATTCTCATTATCGATGAAACGCGGAACGGAAACGGCAGCAACATGCTCAATCCCACAGACCAGGAGGTGGATGCCTTTTACGATTCCCTGCTGCTGGGAATTCCTCATCAGCAGTTCGATGTCATTCAGCAGGGGCAGGGGCCCGATGTTTTCACCCTGGCCGATTATTCCGTCGTCATCTGGCATCACGATGTGGATTACAGTTCCGTGGCGTACCAGAGCGAACCGGATTTACAGGCTTATCTGAATGCAGGAGGTAAATTAATTCTGAGCGGAATGAAGTTCCTGCAAAAATTCAGCACCGATTTTCGCCAGAATTACCTGGGCATTACCGGGGTGCATCCCAATGCCGCACCGGATTTCGAAGCAGCGGTTTCTCCTCTAACCTTCCCCGGGCTCCCGGTGGACACCAGCAAAATTACCATCTCTTTTTACCACAACCATCTGGCCAATGTGGCGGTAGTGGATACGAGTCCCACAGCTTCCACCATTTACCGGTACGTTTCGGCTACCCAAAATCCTCTCTTCCACGAAAAGCCCTGCGGGGTGGCATATTCTCCGCTCCAGGATACCACCGGATTCAGTGTAATTAGCCTGGGACTCCCCCTCTTTTTTGTGGAAATGGATTCGGCGCGCCAGTTTATGAGTCGAGCCCTGGAGTATCTGGGGACTCCCCTGGATATTTCTCCGGCACCCATCCGGACACCGGAAGCATTCCAATTACTCCATTGCTATCCCAATCCCTTTAATCCCGAACTGCAGGTGGAGTTTACCCTTTCCCGAAGAAGCCGGGTGGTAGTGCGCATCTTCAACGTGCTGGGGCAACGAGTGCGGGAGTTACTAAATCGTTCTCTGCCAGCGGGACGGCACAAAATTCACTGGGAAGGAAAAAATGATGCTGGAATCGCCCTGCCGAGTGGTGTATATTTCCTCCGGATGCGCGCAGAGGAGCGTTCTCGAACGGTAAAAGTGGTTCTGCAACGTTAACTCCAGGGGGCAAATATGATACGGGTGTACAAATTGCAGCACATTTCTGCCAGGGAGGCCTTGCGGCTGGTGAACGAAGCCGGGGTGATTCCTTACCTCATCAACTGGGGTTGCAACATTGACGAAAAAGGTAATCGACTGATATTTCAGCTCAAACACGGAGGTGGGGAATTCCCGGAAGAGGAAGAAGCTGCCGCCCGGGAACTGGATCGCTTCATCCGCTCCATCGATGTGAGCGAATGAACCCCTTCGCCTTCATATCCACCCAACCCTTCATGGAAAAAATATTTTATTACTTTTTTCTCAATCTTATTCCCCATTAAATTTTCCACCTAATTTTTGTTGAACCAGAAAAACAAAGGAATGGCTATGTCTGAACGGATTGTGGAGTGTGTCCCCAATTTTTCCGAAGGTCGGGATAAACAGGTGATTGAGCAGATTGTGGGTGCCATCAAATCGGTGAGTGGCACGCAGGTGCTAAGTGTGGAAATGGGTGCGGATGTGAACCGCACGGTAGTTACGTTTATTGGCTCGCCGGAAGCGGTGAAAGAAGCGGCATTTCAGGCCATTAAAAAGGCAGCAGAGCTTATTGACATGCGCAAACACAAGGGAGCACATCCCCGCATGGGCGCTACCGATGTGTGCCCTTTTGTACCGGTAGAAGGGGTAACCATGGAGGATTGCGTCAAAATTTCCGAAGAAGTGGCACAACGGGTGGGCGAAGAGCTGAAAATTCCCGTGTACCTGTACGAAGAGAGTGCCCGAACGCCGGAACGAAAGAATCTGGCCACCATTCGCCAGGGAGAGTACGAAGGATTACCGGAAAAGCTGAAAGACCCCCGCTGGAAACCGGATTACGGACCAGCCGAGTTTAATCCCCGTGCCGGCGCTACGGTGATTGGTGCCCGGGAGTTCTTGATTGCTTACAACATCACCCTGAACACCCGCGAGAAGATGTACGCCACCGATATCGCCTTTGAACTGCGGGAGAAAGGGCGCAGCGCGCGTACCGGGAACATCAAACCCATTTACATGCGGGGCGATTTGTTGAAGTACCGGGAAAATCACTATCCCTGCGGTAACTGCGAATTTGTGGGAAAAACACTGGAGGAAACGGCACAGCACTGTAAGGAAGTGCACGGTTACGATTTGTACGAATTACTCCGGATGCACGGGACGGATCCCGGGAATGTCATTGGCAAATCCGTAAAAAAGCCGGGTATTTTCAAATATTGCAAAGCCATTGGCTGGTATGTGGAAGAATATGGTCGGGCGCAGATTTCCATTAATCTCACCAATTACAAAATTACCCCGCCTCACATTGTGCTGGAAAAGGCGCGGGAACTGGCAGCGGAACGTGGTCTGGTAGTTACCGGCAGCGAAATTGTGGGACTGGTGCCATTCCAGGCTATTTATCAAGCGGGGAAGTACTACCTGGAAAAACAGGGAAAATCCACCGGGGTGCCGGTACAGGACGTGATTGATACCGCCATTTATTCCATGGGACTAAACGATGTGGCACCGTTCGATCCGGAGAAGAAAATTCTGGGTCTGCCTAAAACGGACCGGGGACCGCTGGTCTCCCTGAAAACATCCGAGCTGGTGCACGAAGTTAGTCGCGATACCCCGGCACCGGGTGGGGGCTCTATTGCTGCTCTGGCCGGCTCTCTGGGGGCGGCTCTCTCTGCCATGGTGAGCAACCTCACCATTGGGAAGAAAGGGTACGAACCGGTGTGGGCAGATTTAAATACTCTAGCCGAAAAAGCTCAGGAGGTGAAGGACCAGCTCCTGAAAGCGGTGGACGATGATACCAACGCCTTTAACGCCTACATGGAAGCCCGCCGCCTGCCCCAGAACACGCCGGAGGAAAAAGCCGCCCGCCAGCAAGCCATCCAGGAGGGATTAAAACAGGCGGTGCGGGTTCCCTTACGCACTGCGGAATTGAGCTTAGAAGCGATGAAAATAGCTGCGGAAGTGGTAGAAAAAGGGAATCTGAACTCCGTAACCGATGCCGGTGTGGGCGCCCAAATTGCCTTTACCGGGGTGCGAGGTGGAGTATTTAACGTGCTCATCAACCTGCCTCAAATCGAAGACCAGAATTTTGTGCAGGAGATGAAACACACCTGCGCTGGTCTGGAACAGGAAGCCGGAGACATTCTGGAGCGCACCATGAAAACCGTGCGTGAGAAGATTGAGCAGCTGAGTAAAAAATAATTCCATTCGCTTCTCGTATTCAACTCCCCGGTGCGCTAAAAGTACCGGGGAGGTTTTTGTTCTTGTTTACAACAGCATACATCCCCCCCTTTTTAATTAACCGAACAGATTGAAGTAACCTGTAAAATAAAAATATCCACTTTTTGAAAAAGAATTGAACCTTCTCTACAATCTTCCCACACAAACAAAGAACTGTTCCTTTATGGGTATTGGAATCCACAAAAGAAGGTTTCGGTAGTGGGGGAAGATTTGAACAGTTTGAGAATGAAAGGTAAAGATACTTCACTAAAACATTGTTTTAGTGAAATACGGTAAAAATTTTCTTGAAACATTGGAAAAATAAAATAATTGAATAATTCAAATTGTTAGCATACAACATCAGGACAGTAAAGAAAATATGTTTGACAAACTTGAATTGATTATTTAAAATAAAATGGTTCCAGAATGCAATTTTTACAATTTTGCAATGCTCTCAAATTGGTCATCGACTTAATTTTCAAAAAGGAACCTTATTGAATTTTTCAGAAGTAGTGTAAATGCAACACCGTTTGAATTTTAATTCGATTATAGTAAGAACAATTAATCTTGTGAATAATGACCTTTCGACTTATAGTGTAGTTCTGGTAGATGTGTGTAAAAATCAGAAATGCTTTTTAAAATGAAATAAGGCATTCTC
>JALWDQ010000999.1:0-6175 GCA_027039625.1 Calditrichia bacterium
CTATTATGTAAGCTGGGTAAAGAAGGCATACCTTTATTTTAACCTCCCTTATTTTGATAAACTATTGAGTGCAAAACAGAAACATGACTTTTTGCACTATCTCTCTTTACATTACTAGGATTGGCAGGTGGAACAGGCAAAACAAGCATTACATTACTACACCCATTTTCTGGAAAATAAAATGAAAGAGAATCAAAAAGATCCTATTTCTTCCCATATTCAATCCTGGAAAAATATGATTGATAAGACGCAGCGCGTTCTTCGGCTAAAGCATCGCTCTATTCATACGGAAAAATCGTATTTGAATTGGATTAAAAAATTCGCCGGATTTAACCGTTTTAAACCTCTTGATAAAATTTCCGGGAACGATATCCGAAAATTTCTGGGTTCATTAGCCGTAAAAAATCATGTTTCTTCTTCAATACAGAATTAAACCCTAAACGGTTTAAGCGGCTTTTAACACCGCACCCCGCCACCGGGCAGAAAGGGGTTACACATTACCCGGGAAATCCCCTTTTTTACTTACCACCTCCCGAATTAAGCGGTGGAATTCTTCTTCCGGTTGAATGCGAGCCTGCACCTGTAAAAAGTAGAAGCGCTCATCACGGTCGGTGAGGAGGGGTGCGATTTTCACGGCATCTTTCTGGGTGCACACCACCATCCGGACCTGGTGGGCATCGGCCTGGGTGCGAAGCTCCTCCAGCTCCTGCTTTGTATAGTAATGATGATCGGGAAACCTCTTCCGGAAGACAATCCGGGCATCGAGTTGAGTGAGAGAGCGAAAAAAGTTCCGGGGCCGGGCAATCCCGGCAAACGCCGCAATGGGCTGCCCCTTCAGATGTTCCACCGGGAAGCTGCGGTTGGTCGCGATTTGCACCAGCGCAACCGGTTCCAGTTTCAAGCTAAATACCGGTCGATGATATCGGGAGTCCAGCCGTTTTTTCAGTTTCCGGAAGGATTCGCTCTCTTCGGAAGCTCCCGTGAGTACAAAAGCCCCGGCGCGCCGCAGGGAAGCGGGAACATCCCGGTAATCCGTAAGCGGAAAGGTAAAAGGCAGGCGGCTCCAGCGGCGCACATCCAGCAGCACCACATCCAGATCCCGTTGCATGGCCCGGTGCTGGAAGGCATCATCCAGCACAAACACGGTACGCGGTTCTTTGCGATAAATCAAGCGCGCCGTACAGCACCGGCAGGCATCCACACCCAGCATAATCCCCGGTACGTTCTGCAGCAGCAGGTACGGCTCATCCCCGATTTGTTCGGGAGTAACGTGGGGAACATCCCGGGATTCCACCAGGCGAAGCTGCCGGTCCCGCCGGGCATATCCCCGGCTCAACACCCCTACGGGATGCCCTTCCCGCAGCAGGAAGCGAGCCACCGCCTCGGTAACGGGGGTTTTCCCGGTGCCCCCCAGTTGAATGTTCCCGATGGAAATTACCGGTGCCGGAATGCGGCAGGATTTCCGCCAGCCCCAATCGTACAATTTGTGACGTAGCCATATCAGCCCTGTGTACAGGAGAACCAGGGGAAAAAAGAGGACGCCCACCAGCCGGATTAGCGCAACCACGCTTCCGCCCTCCGATCCAGTTCATTAATCACCGCATTTAATTTTTCCTGATAAATTTGAACCTCGCGGGCATCTTTTAGGGGAGGCACATAAAACGGCGCCCCGTACACCACCCGACAGCGGGCAAAAGGAAGCACAATCATCAGCCGGTCCCAGCTATTCAACCGTTTGTAGCGGTTTGCAGCAACCCCAATGGGGATGATGGGACTTCCCGTTTCGGAAGCCAGACGCACCACACCGGATTTTGCCCGGCGGCGGGGTCCCAGAGGGCCATCCGGTGTGAAAGCCACACTAATTCCCCGCTGCTTCATCTGGCGACGCATCCAGCGATAAGCCTCCGAACCACCGCGGGTGCTGGAACCACGAACCGTGCGCAACCCATAAGCATGGAGGATACGCGTAATCACTTCCCCATCAAAATGTCGACTTACCAGCACATACACCTTCCAGTTCTGATGCGGAAACATGCCCAGTATCATATTCTCGTGCCAGAAGGCGTAAATTAACCCTTTCCCTTCTCGCCGCAACTGCCTCACCCGCTGCTGTCCGGAAATCCGGATGCGCAGCGTAGCCCGGTAAAGTAACAGGATGGGCAGCGCCAGAATGTGAGCAACAAAAAGAAGCAGCTTTTGTCGGAATCGTTTTTTCATGAATTGTGAAGTTTTTAAATCCATCAACAAGCGTCGCTACCGGCACCTAAAGCGTTCATGGCAGGTAGGTACGTGTAATGCCAATAAACGGTTGGTGCAAATCCCGAAGCACAGTGTAAAAATTTCCGGACAGACCAAACTCTTTAAACACCGGATTGGTTGCATTCCGAAAAACAACACATCTTCTTTTCCAATTAAAGCCGGAATCGCACCCCGCCTTGTTACAATCCGCGGTACGATGGGTTCATCCCGTTGCCACGGAAATTGCTCCCCGGGGATGGAGCAATTCGCCGTTCACCTCACCACCCGAACCACCCGGGCTTTCTTCTTCAACCCCTGTTTTTGGAGATGCTTATCGTAAAAATGGATTCCCAGAAAGCTAATTCCGAATCCCAGCAATCCCCCGATAATTCCCTGATACACGGCATTCATGCCCGGTATGTCCACCAGGGCCGGGAAAAGATAATAGCCCGCCAGCAGCATTACCAGGGGGAGAAAAAAGAGCAAGACAGCCGATTTAATGGCAAATCCCGGACTTACTTCAATATCCACCCGATCGCCCGGTGTGCACTCCACCGGCTGCTCCAATCGCATGACCGGGAAGTTGGCATTTTGCAAATTACACAGGTTGCAATGCCCGCAGGAAGAGGAAGGCTGCATGCGCACTTCCAGACCGGTGCGATCTTTCTTTATGACAATCCCATGTTCAATCATTTTCGCACATCCTTTAGTTCACCATTCAAACGAAGCAATATAAATTTTGTGCCATGGGGATGCAAGCACATCGGAAATCAGCTACCGGAGAAGTGCCGGGGAGCAGCTTGGGGGTGGAAGAAGGTACACTATTCCCTGCCCACACAAACGAGATTTTCCGGAAAATTTCCCACACCTTGCTTTGTTTCGCCCCACAGCCTATATTTCCAGAAAAATATCTGGAAACATGGGGTGTTGCCGCTTACATATTCTACCGTTCTTTCTCCTGCTCTTCCTGGTGCTGCATCCCCTTTTTGCCCAGCCTCCCCGGCATCCCCGGGGCGAACACCCCGATAAAGCTCCGCTGTTCTTCCGTGCTTTTCCCGTAGCCCTCGGCAACAACCAGTACAAACTCTATTTCTTCAGCGACATTATCTACGACTATCTCACCTTCATCAAAAAAGAAGATGGTTACCAGGCTCGTTTCCGGATGGAGGTGTATCTGGAGAACCAGAAAACCCATCGGGTGTACTCGGCTTCCTGGAAGGATGAGGTGTTTGTAAAAGAATTTGCGGAAACCAACCGCCGAAACCGCTTCTTCCTCTCCTGCGATTCGGTAACCGTTCCGCCCGGGAAATACAAATTGACGTATCTTTTCCGGGACCTCCAGGTGCACATTCAATTCAAAAAAATGTTTAAAGTGGATTTACCGAAGATTCAGGCGCTGCATCCCTCTCCACCGTTGTGGTGTTTACCCGGGCAACTGGAAAATTGCCAGACGCTGCGCTTACCCTGTCGGCCTCAAGCCATCACTAAAGATTTGCCCTTTAACACGCCCTTCCAGTTGCTGTTGATGGGGCACAAACCGGCGGGCAGTACGCTATCGGTAACGGTTCAAGTGTGGAGCGAAAAGCAACCGCGCCAGGCGCCACCTCTATTCCGGAAGGACACCACTACTTCCACTCCCGGAGCCTTTTTCAAGATACGAATCCCTTTACCCTCCCTGAGCTGGCAGGAGGGGAATTACCGCATCCGGATTCATTACAGGGCGGGAGAAGCGGAGAAAACACAATCAGCCGATTTCCGGGTGGTGTGGTTCCGGAGACCGCGCAGCCTGAACAACATCGATGAAGCCCTCAAACCGCTGGAACTTCTGCTGCCAAAGGAGGAAATCAAAAAGCGGTTTTCGGGGAAAAAAGAGGAGAAGGTTCGGCAATTTATTGCTTACTGGAAGGAGAAAGATCCCACTCCGCACACAGCTTTCAACGAAGCGTTAAACGAATTTTACACCCGGGTGGATACCGCCAACATGGAATGGGGCACTCCCCAGAAGCCGGGATGGAGAACCGATACCGGGCGGATTTTTGTACTTTACGGGCGCCCCGACGAAATAGAAGACCACAGCCTGGATCCGCAAAATCGCTACATGGTGTGGATTTACCACACCCCACAGGGGAAGCGTCGCTTCATCTTCCAGGCATTGGACAAACGCCGAAAATACCGATTAATCCGGGAGGAAAAAGAACAGGAATGAGTTCCCAGAATCAGGTTGCCATTGGTGTGGTAGGTGTGGGTCATCTGGGACGATGGCATGTGCAGCAGCTCAGCCGGATTCCCACCGCCAGGCTGATTGGTGTGTACGATATCGACTCCCGGCGAGCAGAGGAGGTTGCGCAGGAATTCCACACCCGGGCGTTTCCGAACTTCCGGCAGCTTTTAGGGGAAGTGGAAGCCCTCAGCATCGTTACTCCCACCACCACCCATTTTCAGTATGCTTTGCAGGCACTGCAGGCAGGCAAGCACGTATTTGTAGAAAAGCCCATCACCGATACCGTGGCACAGGGGGAAGAACTTGTTCGTACCGCCCGGGCAGCGGAGCGCAAATTGCAGGTGGGGCACATCGAGCGCTTTAATCCGGCACTGCTGGCGCTGGAATCCATTTCCATTCATCCCCTTTTTATTGAATCGCACCGGCTGTCCACCTTCAATCCCCGGGGAACGGATGTGGCGGTGGTACTGGATTTAATGATTCACGACATCGACCTCATCCTCAGCTTTGTGCACAGCCCGGTGCGGGAAATCCATGCCAGCGGAGTTTCCATTATCTCCGGAAGTGAGGACATCGCCAACTGCCGCCTGGATTTCGAGAACGGTGCGGTGGCTAACGTGACTGCCAGCCGCATTTCCAATCGCAAGATGCGCAAAATGCGCTTCTTCCAGCCCAATGCGTACATCTCTGTGGATTTTCTGGAGGGTTTCAGCGAAGTGTACGAGCTGGTTTCCTCCGACCATCCGCTGCAGGGCGGCGACCTGACTTTTTCCCTGGGATTGTGGGGCGAAGGGAAACAGGCCCGAGAAATCCGCTACACCCGTTTCGAGAAAAAAGATGTGAATCCCCTGAACTACGAGTTGTCTCTGTTTCTGGATGCCATATTGAACGACACCGAGCCAGCGGTAACGGGAGAGGCTGCCGTACGGGCGCTGCAGGTGGCGCAACAGATTCTGCAAAAAATTAACGAACATGCGGAGCTGGTCAAAAAACACTGGAGGCTTTAGATTGGACATTCGGGAATTTTTCTTTAAATATCGCGGTTTTACCCCGGTTCCTTTTATTATCATTGCTTTGATTTTTGCCCGGCCCAGCGGAGAATCCTTCCTCTGGGGACTCATTTTGATGATAATTGGGGAAGGGGTGCGCATCTGGGGTGTGAGCCATGCCGGGGGCGCCACCCGCACACGCAACGTCGGTGCACCGGAACTCATCACCAGCGGACCTTTTGGATACGTGCGCAATCCCCTCTACATCGGAAACATGTTCATGTACACCGGCGCCGCAGTAATTGCCAACTTCTGGATGCCTTATCTGCTGTTCGTGGTGTGGGTGTTTTTTGGAATCCAGTACTACCTGATTGTGAAATTGGAAGAGGAAAAACTCACGGAAATTTTCGGCAGCGAATACCAGGAATACCAGAAACAGGTACCGCGGTTCATTCCCCGCCTGCGTCGGGCACCCATCTCCCGGCAGCGCCCGGGCAATATCGCCGAAGCCATTCGCTCGGAAAAAAGCACCTTCATGAGCTTTGGCATTATTCTGCTCTTATTCTACATCCGCATGCGCTGGATGTCCTGACCATATTTATTGCAAAACGGGAAAATTAAAAGATAGAGGGCGAATTTATGGAAACACGAATCCCCCGTAAAAACGAACCCATTTCCATCGAAAATGCCAGAGACCACATTGTGGGTTACTATCGGCAGGTTCCTC
>JALWDQ010001000.1:0-2005 GCA_027039625.1 Calditrichia bacterium
AAAAGCCAGAGCTTTCCGTTTTTCCGAAAAGCGGTGAAAAAACAGGTACCAGAAGAGGAGTACGGTAATCCCCACCAGCCAGAATCCCAGAAACCATTTCTGATACACCGCAAAACGCCGGGTAAATTGGGGGTCTTCAAACGTGAGAAACGTGATTAGAAAAAAGGTAAGAAATCCTCCCGATAGAGTGGTCTTCAGAAAAGCAAACGCAATCCCCGGCAGTTGAGAGAAAGGATAAAATGTACGGGTTGGGTTCATGAAGCTTCACCTGTTGAGAGACAACTCACTCCGGCATCCACAGTGTCCGGTACCCCACTGTCATTTTATCTTAAAAGGGGCCGCGGCGGCGGAAAAAGTTCTTAAAGAAATCCTGCCCAATGCCCCAGTGGCGGTATTTGCGGCGCAGGTAGAAATACCCAACCACCATACCTCCCAGATGCGCCACATGGGCGATTCCATCCTGTGAGTAGGCGGAAAGGAATTCCAGTGCTCCCAGAATTGCTGCCAGATATTTCATTTTAATGGGGAACAGGAAGTAGAGATAGACGTAGCGATCCGGGAAAAACAGTGCATATGCGGCAAGGATTCCGTAGATAGCACCGGATGCCCCAATGGTAGGTATAGGAGAACCCCAGTTAAACAGAGCGGTGGAAAGTCCCGCGGCAACTCCGGTAATGAAGTAAAACTTCAGAAATTCCCGGGTGCCCCAGGTGCGTTCCAGTTCCACGCCAAACATCCACAGAGCAAACATGTTGAAGAACAGGTGCCCAAATCCCCCGTGGAGGAACATGTAGGTCACCAACTGCCACAGAAACAATTTCTTAAACACAAACGCCGGAACCAATCCTAAAAAATAGGGATTAAACAATCCCGGAGCTAATATCTGAAAGACAAAAACCGCAATATTGGCAATTAATAAATTTTTTACGCCCGGAGGCATCATGCTATAGCCATACGAGGAGTACATGTGTCGTCCTTTTTTCTTGAAATGTAAAATGTAAACGGAACAATGTAAACCGGAATTTCAGGAATCCCGCGCGACCGCAGGCGCTTATTTTTTTTCTAATATAATTTAGCCTCAGAATCTTTTTGGCCGGAATTAATACGCTCGGGCAAAAATCACCCGTCCCTCGGACGGTTTACCGCACACAATGCATTTGCCCTGCTCCGCTTCCCGGTCGAAGGGAATGTTGCGAATGGTGGCTTTGGTGTCTTCCTTCACCTTCTCTTCGCATTCGGCAGAGCCGCACCAATGCGCCTCAATAAATCCACCCTGTTCTTCTAAAATTTGCTGGAATTCCCGATAGTCGTCGATGCGGTAGGTGTGTTCCTGGCGGAACTTCAGCGCGCGCTGGAACAGGTCTTTCTGGATTTGATCCAGCACTTCCTGAATTTTCTCCACCACTTCGCCCGTCTTGGCAGGAATTTTCTCCCGGGTATCCCGGCGCACCAGCATCACCTGATCGTTCTGCACATCTCGCGGCCCAATTTCAATGCGCAGGGGGACTCCCTGCAATTCCCACTCCGCGTACTTGTAACCGGGTTTGTACTGTTCCCGATCGTCCAGTTTTACGGAATAGTGTTGGCGGATGGTCTGGTAAATTTTTTCGGTAAAGGCAAACACTTCCTGTTTGTTGGATTCTTTCCAGATGGGGATGATGACCACCTGGGTGCTGGCCAACCGCGGGGGAATAATGATGCCGTTGTCGTCTCCGTGCACCATAATCAGGGCACCAATCAGGCGGGTGCTCACGCCCCAGCTGGTGGCGTACACGTACTTCAGCTCTCCATCGCGATCCTGAAATTTCACGTCGAAAGCCCGGGCGAAATTTTGCCCCAGGTTGTGGGAAGTGCCTGCCTGTAGGGCTTTCCCGTCCTGCATCATGGCTTCGATGCTGTAAGTGTGCACCGCCCCGGCAAATTTCTCCGATTCGGTTTTCCGCCCGGTAATTACCGGCATGGCCATGTACTCTTCCGCAAATTTGCGGTACAAATCCAGAATGAG
>JALWDQ010001001.1:0-6158 GCA_027039625.1 Calditrichia bacterium
TAATCCCCTCTTCGCCTGGTGCAGAGGGGATTTTTTTTGTAATCTGATTAAATTTCGAAGCATTTAAGCACTTTACAATATAAAGCTCAGGGAACGCATGCCGATAGTTTACCCTGAGAAAAAACTACTTTTAAAGGAAATATTTTTTAAAATCCAGAACAAATACAACCTTGCTTTTTAGCAGATATTATTTCGGTCAAAGGTATCTTATTCATCTTTCTGCAATAAATCCCAGAAAAGGTAGAATTTTATATT
This sequence comes from Calditrichia bacterium, assembly GCA_027039625.1. Lineage (GTDB taxonomy): Bacteria > Calditrichota > Calditrichia > RBG-13-44-9 > RBG-13-44-9 > JALXCH01. The sequence continues at coordinate 256 of JALWDQ010001001.1, forward strand.
TCACTTGATAAAATTTTCCCTTTTTTTTATTTTGAAATTGAATATAAGAAAAAGTACATGCATGTTTCATAAAAGGGTATCAAGATATTTACTGAAATTTTAAATGCGAGGTGAAATATGGGTGGTAAAGTCCTTGATAAAAATTGGGTTGTTATTAACCCGGAACTATGTAAAGGGTGTGGTATTTGTATCGATGCCTGCCCCCAGGACGTTCTTAAATTTCACGAAAAATTTAATTCCAAAGGGTATCATTACGCCTATTACATTGGTGAAGGCTGTACTGCCTGTAACGTTTGTTTTTATGCCTGCCCCGAACCCGAAGCGATTGCAGTTTACAAGAAGGGGCATGTGCTGGAAGAAACTGAGGAGGTAATTTGACGATGGCAAAAGAACTTTTAAAAGGAAATTACGCAGTGGTAAAAGGGGCAATTTTGGCCGGCTGTAGATTATATTTTGGATATCCCATTACACCGGCCTCCGAAATTGCCGAGGCAGCCTCGTATTATCTACCCATGGTTGGGGGTACATTCATTCAAGCAGAAAGCGAAGTAGCAGCCATAAACATGCTTTACGGTGCGGTGAGCGGAGGTGCTCGCGCCCTGACGGCTTCCTCCAGCCCCGGCATTAGCCTGAAACAGGAAGGAATCTCCTATGCGGCGGGTGCCGAGTTACCCATTGTGGTGGTAGATGTGGTGCGTGGCGGCCCCGGCCTGGGAAACATTGCTCCAGAACAAAGCGATTACAATCAGATCGTAAAAGGTGGTGGCCACGGAAACTACAAAAATATTGTCCTGGCACCCAATAGCGCTCAGGAGATGTGTGATCTGACCATGTTAGCCTTCGATCTGGCATTCAAATATCGCAATCCCGCTTTTGTGCTTACCGATGGTTTTATTGGGCAGATGATGGAACCGGTAGAATTTCCGGAACCGCGTACGGAATTTCCGCGAGAGAAATGGGCACTATACGGAGATGCCGAAAGCAAGCTCAACCTCATCAGCTCCATTTACCTGGATCCCGACGAACTGGAAGCCCACAACCGGAAACTGCAGGAAAAATACGCTTTGATTCAGGAGCAGGAAGTGCGCTACGAAGCTTTCCATCTGGACGATGCCAAGTTCGTGCTGATGGGTTATGGTATTGTATCGCGTATGTTACGTTCTGCAGTGGAACATCTACGAAAGGAAGGGTTAAAGGTAGGAATGTTGCGTCCCATTACCCTCTTTCCTTTCCCCATCAAAGAAATTAAAGAACTGGCCGATCGCGGTGCGGCATTCCTGGTGGCCGAGATGAGTAACGGCCAGATGGTGCAGGATGTACGCCTGGCCACGGAAATGAAAGTTCCGGTGTATTTTTACGGTCGGATGGGTGGGAACGTACCCACCACCGAGGAATTAATTGAACAAACCAAAATTCTCTATCAAAAATCGTGAGCATAGACAAAGAGGTGAAAAGATGGCAAAAACAGCATGGGTAAAATCGAAAGCATTTTATGATGAATATTTCCGCAATCCCAATCCGGATAAAAAGAGTACCCACTACTGCCCGGGTTGTGGCCACGGAAATGTGCATAAATTTATTGCTGAAGCACTGGAAGATTTCGGAGTCATCGATCGTTCCATCATCATCAGCCCGGTAGGATGCAGCGTATTTGCTTACTACTATTTCGATACGGGCAACATCCAGGCGGCACACGGGCGCGCAGCTGCAGTAGCAACAGGAATTAAACGGGCACATCCCCACAGCATCGTCATCAGCTACCAGGGCGATGGAGATCTGGCAGCGATTGGCACAGCCGAAATGATTCATTCCGCTAACCGCGGCGAACATATCACCGTTATTTTCATTAACAATGCCATTTACGGAATGACCGGCGGGCAAATGGCGCCCACCACACTCCCCGGTCAACGCACGACCACCACCCCGCGCGGAAGGGACATCCACAACGAAGGGTACCCCATCCGTGTGTGCGAACTGCTCAACACCTTGGATGCACCGGTTTATCTGGAGCGCGTGGCACTGTACGACGTGAAAACCCGTGCTAAAGCGCGCATGGCGGTGCGGAAAGCCATTAAATATCAGATTGAAGGGAAAGGATTCTCCCTGGTGGAAGTGCTCTCCCCCTGCCCCTCTGGCTGGAAAATGGATCCCGTGGATTCCCTGCGCTGGATCGAACAGGAAATGACCAAAGTGTTCCCGTTGGGAGTGTTCCGGGATAAAGGGAAAGAAGCGGAATCCTTTTTCATTGAAAAGAAAGAACCCACAAAAGAGGAAATCAAAGAAGCTCTGGGTATTACCAAATTACAGGAAAAACAGCTACCCCGTTCCACCCCGGATCCTCAATTTAAGAATCCCCAGGTGAAAGCGGCGGGATTTGGCGGACAGGGTATCCTGTTGCTGGGTCTGGGAATTGCTCAGGCCGGAATGCTGGAAGGTTACAACGTTTCCTGGATTCCTTCTTACGGCCCGGAAATGCGCGGTGGTACGGCGAACTGCCACGTGCACGTTTCCGAAGAACCGGTGGGCTCCCCGCTGGTACCCAATCCCACTGTACTCATCGCCATGAATCGCCCCTCCCTGGAACGCTTCGAAAAGGATGTACAGCCGGGTGGCCTCATCATCTACGATTCTTCGCTCATCGATATTGAACCCAGCCGAAAGGATGTGGAAGTGATGGCGATTCCCGCCACTAAAATGGCAGACGAACTAGGCAATACCCGGGTGGCGAACATGGTGGTCCTGGGTGCCTTTACGGGCTACACCAACGCTCTGAACAAAGAAACCATCATCCAGACCCTGGATTACATCATTTCTCGCAAACGGCTCATCGAAATCAACCGTAAAGCAGTGGAAACCGGATTTCAGTTTGGAGCGGAACTGCGCAAGAAAAAAGCCAACTGAAATTTTCTATTCCCCCAATAAAAACTTAAAGCGAGGAGCTTCTGCTCCTCGCTTTTTTTATTTTGAGAAAATGACCTCCCTTTTTCGCAAATATTGGGAAATATTTCACATCATAAAACATATTGCACCTGTTTAGCTCATTCTAACATATTGTATTACAATAAATTATATTTTTTTATAAATTTTGTACTTATTGGAACGATATTTGTTGCTTTTTCATATAAAGAGTGGACTTGAACCAAAATAAGGGTCGTGGCATGAAAGTCACCAAACTACCGAAAAAGCATGTGAATGAATTTCTGATCAGTCTGCAGGAATATGGAGAAGTGATTATTCCCAAAGAGAAGCCCGAGCATCCCGGGGTGTATTATTTTGATGTGATGCACAAACCAGAGGAAATGGCCTGGGATTATCTGCGCACCATTGTACCGCCCAAAAAATATTTCCACAAACCCAGAGAAGTGATTCTGAAATTCGACAAAGAGAAAGGCTACGAAGAGGTGATAGAAGAGCGGGATAAAAAGCGAATTCTCTTTGGATTACATCCCTGCGATATTCACGGAATTAAAATTCTGGATGTAGTGTTCAACCAGGCGTACATGGATCCCTACTATTACACCCGCCGCAGGAATACGGTCATCATCGGGCTAAGCTGCATCCCGGATGATAAATGCTTCTGTAAATCCATGCACACCGATTACACCGAAGATGGGTTTGACCTGTTTCTTTCGGACATCGGAGAAGATTTTCTGGTAGCGGTGGGCACCAGTCTGGGAGACGACCTTGTGGCCGAACGCAGCCATCTTTTCACCGAGGTGAGCGATGAAGACCGGCGCAAGTATCTGGAATTCCGCAAAAAACGCAACCAGAGCTTCCGACTGTCGCTGGACATCGACGATCTCCCCTACATTCTGGATCTGGAGCAAAACAGCCCCATCTGGGAAGAACTGGGTAACCGCTGCCTGACCTGCGGCAGTTGCTCCATGGTATGCCCCACCTGCTATTGCTTTAATGTGTACGATGAACTCAACCTGGATTTAAAAACCGGAGCCCGCATCAAACAGTGGGATTCCTGCCTGTTTAAAGATTACGCCCTGGTGGCGGGAGGACACAATTTCCGGGCGAATCGGGCCGATCGAGTTAAAAATCGCTACTACCATAAACAATTCCGTATGGTAGAACAGTACGGAAAGCCCAGTTGTGTGGGCTGCGGTCGGTGCATCGATGCCTGCCCGGCCGGTATCGACGTGGTGGAAGTGCTCACAAAAATTAGAGAGGGAAGCTATGTTGGCAATTAACCAGACACACACCTGTGCACGCAACGTGCTTAACGAAAATCCTTACAAACCGGAATTGGCGCGCATTATCAGCATCGATCCCATGGTAGAAGACAACTACCTTTTTCGATTCCGGTTCGAAAATGCCGAACTGAACAACCGGTTTACCTATAAACCCGGGCAGTTTATGGAACTGTCCGTTCTGGGCGTGGGAGAATGCCCCATCTCCATCTCTTCCACTCCCTCCCGTCCGGGAATAATTGAAATGTGCATCCGGCGAGCGGGAAGAGTGACCAATGCCCTGTACCGCCTTAAGCCCAACGACCTGGTGGGTTTACGGGGACCCTACGGAAACGGTTTCCCCATGGAACAGATGCGCGGGCAGAATTTGCTCATTGTAGCAGGCGGGCTGGGGATTGTACCCCTGCGCTCGGTGCTGCTGTACGCTCTGGACAACCGGCACGATTACGGGCGCATCATCCTGCTGTACGGCACACGCTACCCGGATTATTTCCTGTTCCGCAGCGAGTTGGAAGCGCTTTCGCTACGCTCCGATTCGGAATGCCACCTCATTGTGGAAAAACCCCGCCTGTCTCAGAAAACACCCGAATGGCGCGGTAAATTCGGCCTGGTAACCGATTTGTTCGATGAAATCCAGGATTTGGACGTCAAGAACTCCTACGCCCTGGTGGTGGGCCCGCCCGTGTTCTATCGTTTCGTTCTGAGCAAATGCCTCGAGATGGGATTCTCTAAAGATCGCATTCTCATGTCCCTGGAACGTCGGATGGAGTGCGGAATTGGTAAATGTGGGCACTGCGAAATCGGCAATAAAAAGGTGTGCACAGACGGCCCCGTATTTACCTACTGGGATGTAATAAATTTACCAGAAATGATATAGGAGGCAACCATGAGTAAACCTAAAGTGGGAATTTTCGGATTAACCTCCTGTGCCGGGGATCAACTGGTGATTCTCAATTGCGAAGATCAGTTGCTGGATCTGGCCAATGCGGTGGATATTCGGGATTGGGAGATGGCCAAGAGCGACAACGACGAAACGTGTGAGCTGGATATTGCCCTGGTGGAAGGTTCCGTGGCACAGGTTCGCGATATAGAGAATCTGAGGAAGATTCGCCAGCGGGCTAAAATTCTGGTGGCGCTGGGCACCTGCGCTGTGTGGGGAGGCATCCCTGCCATGAAAAATGAAGTTCCTCGCGAGGTGATGCTAAAAGAGGTGTACGGTGGCGGAGCAGATTTCATCGAAAGTAATGCGGCGCAACCGCTGAGCTCTTTCGTGAAGGTGGATTTCAATTTACCGGGATGTCCCATTGAGAAAGACCAGTTTCTGAAAATGATGGCTTCTTTCATTCACGGCGATATGCCCGAAATTCTCAATTTTTCGGTATGCAGCGAATGCAAGATGAAGGAAAATGTGTGCCGGATTGTCCACAAAGGGGAAGTGTGTTGCGGACCCTTAACTGTAGCAGGTTGCGGAGCGCGCTGCCCCTCTCACAACGTCCCCTGCTCTGGCTGCCATGGGCCTATCGAAGAAGTGCACTACGATGCGGAAGTTAAAATGTTTAAACGGCAGGGGATTCGTCCCGAAGAGATCATTCGCAAGATGCGCGTGTTTGCTGCACCAGCCTGGATGCCGGAAAAATTTAAGAAGGAGATTCAGTATGAAGGTCAATAAAAAAATTTCCATTGAACATCTGGGACGCGTGGAGG
>JALWDQ010001002.1:0-2002 GCA_027039625.1 Calditrichia bacterium
GCGTTGTTGTAGCAGGTGTTGTGAGACACAGTGCCGGGTCCCGCACCGTATTGTACATCCAGACCTTCTCCAAAATTATCGTGAACCGTATTATATTGCACGTCAATGTCGGCCCCGTAAACAGCCAGGGGTTCGGCTCCTTCCCATCCTAAGGAATTAAAATCCACGTAAGCACGAGTGTAAGCGCTCCAGGCTACTTCGTTGTTTCGGATAGTCACATTGTCTGCCGAGGTGTAAGCCAGGATTCCCTCCCGAAAGGCATAGTACACCTGACAATTGCGGATGGTATGGTAGGGCTTATCAATTTGCAATCCAACTCCATTGGAATATTTAATGGTAATACCATCTATGGTGACGTGGGTTCGGGTATCCGAATTAAGCAAGGCATCCCACATGTCCAGGGGATAATGCCCCACATGAATGGTATGGTCGGAATTGGGATTTCCCCCATCGCTGGTTTTTAGCCACAGTTTTTGGTTACTCTGGTCGTAGTACCAGGAACCTGCAGTCAAATCATTTTCACTACTTTTGAGAACCAAAACCCGTGAATCTTCAACAACTATGCGTACTTCCCAGTTCACTCCGCTAACGCTCCAGCGTCCATCGCTTTCGGAAGTCCAGTTGAGAATCTCATCCCCAGTTATTACCGGTGATGCACCGGGATAATTCCGGATGGTTAACGAGGCCGAACCATTGTCAGGAATATACAAGGGATCATTCACGGGGAAAGTCCCATCCATTAAGTAAAGGGTTTCCACATCGGAGGTTAAATGAGAAAGGGCATAAGAAAGCGTTTTCCAGGGATGATCGGGAGTGGTACCATCGTTGTTGTCGTCTCCCGTAGGCGAAACATATCGTGCGCCCTGAGCAAAAATAAACTGGAGAATAACTAAAACAACCCCTATGGCAAATATGAGATACCTCATCATGCTATCCTCTTAAAAAATATCTGTTATGGTTCATTCATTCGAATTTGTTAAAAAAATTAACATGTAAAATGGTACGAAACAACTCAAGTTTAAAGATAGGTTTATCCGGATTCCTGAGCATTGTTCTTGAGCAAATCATGATGATTTTTTTAACCACAGAAGTTTTGAGAACCACAGAGGACACTGAATGGAAAGAATTGATATTTAACCACGAATGACCCGAATAATCACGAATGAACAATAATAATTTATAATTTATTATTTTGTGAGTTGTCTTTTGGAATTTGTTCCTTGGAGTTTGAGACTTGGATTTTGGAATTAATTTTTGGGATTTGGAATTTGCTTATTGGAATTTGATGTTTTGATATTGCTTTTTCACATAAACTGAGCCTATTTTTGAAAACAGAAAAAGGGAGAAACCAAGAGTGGAATTACCATCGAACAAGCAAACACTTACGCTAACGGGCGAGGATTTAACCATCGAATTGCTGGTGGCAGTCGCCCGGGGAAGTTCATTCCAATTTCAGATTGATCCGAATCAAATAAAACGCATAGAAAAGAGCCGGGAATGGGTGGAGAAAATTCAGGATACCGGTGAACCCATTGTTTACGGCGTGAATACCGGGTTTGGTTCCAAAGCCACGGTGTCCATCAGCAAAGAACATTTGCAGGAACTGCAGCGGAACCTCATCATGAGCCATTCTGCCGGTACCGGGCAGCCTTTACCCATCGATGTGGTACGTGCTGCCATGTTGTTACGCGCCAACACCCTGATTAAAGGGTACTCCGGGGTACGTCCCGTGGTTATCGAAACCTTGCTCCGGATGCTGGAAAAGGATGTGGTACCGTACATTCCGGAGCAGGGTTCGGTAGGTGCCAGTGGAGATCTGGCGCCGCTCTCGCATCTGGCACTGGTTCTCAGTCGGGATCCGGAAAATGATGATCCGGAAACCAGCGGATTGGCCTACTGGAAAAATGCGACCACAGGGGAGTGGGAACTACTCACCGGCAAGGAGGCCATGAAACGTGCTGGAATTCCCCGCATTGTTCTGGAGGCAAAAGAGGGGCTTGCT
>JALWDQ010001003.1:0-6150 GCA_027039625.1 Calditrichia bacterium
CATTTTTACCCATGGAAGGGATGTCCATTGCGGTAAGCAGTCTGGTGGGACGCCGATTGGGAGAGAATCGTCCTGGACTTGCCGCGCATACCACCTGGTCTGCCTTCCACCTCACCTTTACTTTCTTCTTCATTCTGGCTATCGGATACGTATTGACGCCGCAAATATTTCTCTACCCGTACCGTCTAAAGGCCGATCCCGTACAGTTTGCTCCGATTCAACAAACTGTGATAATATTGCTTCGGTTTGTAGCGATTTATTCTCTTTTTGATGCCATGAGTATGATTTTCTCTGCTGCACTGAAAGGCGCTGGAGATACCCAATTTGTTGCGGTGGTGAGTGTGTCCCTGGCTATCGGTGTTCTGCTTATCCCTTCCTTTCTGATTACCTATGTATTTCATGCCAGCCTGCTCTGGTTGTGGAGTTGTGTAACCATGTACATTGTGGGATTAGGCGTCACATTCTGGTGGCGATTTCGCAAAGGTCCCTGGCAGAGAATGCGGGTGATTGAAACTTCTAATTTCTGACTAAATAGAGCTTTTCCCGTCCTATCCAATTGTCCATGCAAAAGCATTTCTTCAGAGGTAATAATCTAAAGCTAATATTCTCGAAAAATACAGAAAGTAAATCACAACAAGAAAATTCTTGAAAAAATTAGGTTGATGGAATATATTCCGGCTGGTAGGTTTTTTAGAATAAGGTAAAACCTACTATTGAGTGGGTTAAAAACAATTTGTAAGATGAATATTGATTGCAGGGCGGGATTAAAGGTTCAATCAGTTGGCATTTTCTTGTGAAATAGTGAGAGAAAATAATTATTAAAGCATTGAAGAGTGGACCCCATGAGTATTTTGAAGATAACAGTGTCTGAAGAACGAGTGGCGAGGTTAGAAGAAAAGGCGCGCCACTTGAAAGTATCGCCGGAAGCTCTGTTGGAAGCCAGTTTGGAAGAATTGATAGGGCGGTTGGACGAAGATTTTGAACGAGCGATGAAAAACGTATTGACAAAAAATGCAGAATTATACCGGCAATTGGCTAAAAACACCTGATGAGAACCAATGCGTTACCTGACATTTCGAGAGGTGCTGGAACTTTACCAGCAGGTAATGAAGATTGGTGGTGGAGCACAGGGTAATAATAAACGATTTTAGCACGAAGCCTTTGAAACAAAATTCTCAAATTCCAATCCCCAGGCTATAGAAAGATTGACAGTTAGTAGCAAAATGATCCAACCTTCTGGCAATAATAAAGGTGTTAGATTCAATTTATACGAGGCTGTGTAAAAATGCAGTGTCAATGGAATATTTATTCATTGTCATTCAAAGTAAAATATAGCCCCGAGCTTCCAGCTCGGGGATATTAAGGCCCAAACTACAAATTGGGCTTTAGCCCAATTTTAGGCTAAAGCCTGATTTTGAGAGAGATATTCAGTGATCCACGAGCTAAAGCTCGTGGCTATGACAACACAAAAGGATGCAGCATTCTGAAAATATTATTTTGAAATACAAAAATACAAAAAAAATATGCATTGATATATTAATACAGGAATTATAGGGTCCGTAGAGAAATACTTAATTTAGTAAATAATACAAAACTTTCTCCCACAGGATCGGTATCTGAGTATATCTTTGGTTTTAAACAAATACTATGAGTGGCAATATGCATGAAATTGTTAAAATATAATTTTGATTTTCGTTTTTACACAGCCTCTATACCCCAAAGGTCACACTTTGATAAACCTTCCTCTTCTTGTTTTAAACTCACTCATGTCTTATTACCAATAACTTTACCGAAAATTGTATTGCAGTTTTACTGCACAATTGCTAATTGGAAAAAAGCTATCTCAATTAAACGTGCAGGTTGCATCTGGTAATTGTTAGAATTTTGGGGGATCGTAGTAGTTCATAGAGTAGCAGTTCATAGTAGAGAAATATAATCTTTCTTGAAAAAATGAATACACACTCCAAAAATGCGGGTTAAATCTCGCACCTATTCTTCCAAAGTACAATTTATTTTTCTTTTTTATTCTTCGAAATTGCTCAATAACTTACCTCTACAAGATTGAAGATAAGCGGACAGGAGGCAAGGATGGCTATCACGGAATTATCCCCACAGCAATTACGTAAAAATATAAATCTCCGAACGTTACCTTTTGAGACCACAAACGATATTGAACCACTGGATGAAGTTATTGGGCAGGAACGAGCCATCCGGGCGCTGGAACTGGCGCTGGAGATGGATCATTCCGGTTACAATGTTTTTGTGACCGGGGTGTCTGGTACGGGAAAAACCACCATTATTCACGATATTCTAAAAAAAATTGCCCGGTCTAAACCGGTTCCCAGCGATTGGGTATATGTGTACAATTTCAGTGATCCCGATTCACCTATGGCTCTGGAGCTCCCTGCCGGGCAGGGTAAGATTTTCCGCGGAGAAATGGATGAGCTTATCCGCACCCTGAAAAAGGAAATTCCCGAGACTTTCGACAGCGATGAGTATGAAAATGAAAAGATGACCATTATTAATCGAAATAACGAGGCGAAACGGCAGATTCTTTCGCGTCTGGAAGAAGAAGCACGCCAGAATGGAGTTCAGATTCAGAGTACACCGGCAGGATTTCAGACCGTTGTGTTAAAAGATAACAAACCTATCAGTCCCGAAGAGTTCGAGAAGTTAAATGAAGAAGAGAAAGCGGAAATTTCGCGCCGGCTGGAATACATGCAGGAAAAAATTAATCTGGCCGTGCGCGATCTGGTGCGGGTGGATAAACGAATCCAGCAGGAAATACGCCGTTTGAACGAGCGAATTGCCACCTTCATCGTGGAACGCTACATTAATGAGTTGAAAAGTGATTACGCCGCATTCCCGGCTATTCAGAAATATCTCGACCAGGTCAGTCACGATATTATTTCGAACATCAATGAGTTTTTAACTCAGACCCGGGAGGAAACCACCAATAAACCGGCTCACCATCCCGCTGCACCCTCCCATTTTAAGCGGTATAAAGTAAATGTGCTGGTGGATAACAGCGAAACCGAAGGAGCCCCGGTAATTTACGAAGCCAATCCCACCTATAATAATCTCTTCGGGCGCATCGAAAAGCAGATGGTGATGGGAGCACAGGTCACTGACTTTACCATGATTAAAAGTGGCAGTTTGTTGCGTGCTAATGGCGGATATCTGGTCACCGAAGCTTTTCATGTGCTTAAAAATCCATTTGTGTACGATGCTCTGAAACGGGCAATTAAAACCCAGGAAATTTGTATCGAAGATGTGTCGGAGTTGTACGGTTTTCTCTCATCCGCAGGTTTGCGCCCTAAAGCCATTCCTTTAAATGTCAAGGTCATTCTCATTGGATGGAATCAGATTTACTATCTCCTTCAGGCGTACGATCAGGATTTTTCCAAGATATTTAAGATTCGAGCGGATTTCGATTACGAAACGGACAGCACCCGGGATTCTCTAATGAAATACGCCCGTTTCATTCGTCGGGTGTGCGACGAAGAGGGATTGTTGCCTTTCCACCGCAGTGCTGTCCGCGAAGTGTTGTATTATGGGCATCGATTGGTGGAAGATCAGCAGAAAATCAGCATTCGTTTTGGCTCGATCATGGGCATTTTGCGGGAAGCTTCCCACTTTGCTGGCAAAGAGGGTGAAGCGGTGGTGCGCGACCGGCATGTGCAAAAAGCGATTCGGGAATACGAGTTTCGCCACAGTCTGGTTCAGGAGAAAATTCAGGAAATGTTTCGGCGGGATGTGTTTCGCATTGATACAACCGGAGAGAAAGTGGGGCAGATTAATGGACTTTCGGTCTATTCCCTGGGAGATTTCGTATTTGGCCGCCCCAATCGCATTACGGCAAAAACCTACATTGGCAACGAGAATGTGGTCAACATCGAACGCAAAGCCCGCTTGAGCGGAAAAATTCACGATAAGGGATTGCTCATTCTTACGGGATTTTTCAATTCCAAATTTGGCTCCCACATACCGCTGGGATTTTCCGCCAGCCTTACTTTCGAGCAGAGTTATTCGTTAATTGATGGAGATTCCGCTTCTTCAACCGAGCTGTACGCCCTTATTTCCAGTCTGGCCAATGTACCGTTGAAGCAGGGGATTGCCGTGACCGGTTCCGTGAATCAGAATGGAGAAGTGCAGGCGATTGGCGGAGTTAACCAGAAAATAGAAGGTTTTTTCGCGGTGTGTCGGGAAAAAGGGCTCACCGGTGAGCAGGGCGTGTTGATTCCTCGCAGCAATATCGATAATCTGATGCTCAAAGAGGAGGTGATTCAAGCGGTACGGGAAGGGAAGTTCCACATCTGGGCGGTGGATACCATTGAAGACGGGTTGAAAGTGCTTACCGGTCTGGAAGCCGGGGAGCGCCTGCGCAATGGCAGATTCCCCCGGGACAGTATTTACTGCCGTGTGGAACACACCCTGCGCACCTTTGCCCGACGCGCCGATGCTTTTCGCCGGAGCATTCGGGGGAAGGAAAAAACCGCAGCTCAACCCAACGAAAATCAGAGTGAAAAGAAAAAGAAGGAAGATGAAGAGAATGGGGAGGAATAAACCGGGGGGATTATAAGATTTCAAGAGTGGCTCGGAAAAAATTCATTCAGATGAAGTTAGAATGTCGTAATTACCTGAAAAATTTCGTCTTCAGAAAATTAAATGATTTTTAATAGAGGATACTTAAAATTCGTCCAGCGTAATAAAAATGGCTAAACAAATTTAATTGTAATGCTCCTTTTAATAAACGGGGAAGATAAAATTTTATTAATCTTGTGTGAACGCTTCTTTAGTGGAGAAAAAAAGTAAGACCTTTGTAAAAAATGTTTCTGGATGGGAGGATAATTTTTGCAGTTTAAAAGTGTTTTTGTTAATTTATTTTCACAATGATTATATTAACTTGGAGAAAATGCGAATCTGAAATGACAAAACCCGGGAGGTTTAAATGAATAATAAAGAAAACAGTCCGTTTACTCCCGGGATTCACGTACCGGTAGAACTTTTTGTAGGAAGGGCAAAACAGATTGAAGAAATCCGTCGCTACATAAAACAAATTCATACCGGAAAACAGGAAAATATTTTTCTTTCCGGGGATAGAGGAATTGGAAAAAGTTCTCTGGCTTCTTTTCTCCGTTATTATGTCAGTACTCATGAGAATATTTTAAGCATCCATATATTTTTAGGGCGAGTTAATTCTCTGGAAGAGATGGTGCGTCATATATTTGATCAGATTTTAAAAGAGACCAAAGGACAGACCTGGTTCAATGATATTGCAAAATTTTTTGGTAGGTATATTAAAGAAATTGGGCTATTTGGTATTTCAGTGAGCTTTGTCCCTCCAGAAGACGAATTGAAAGAGTTAGTAAGAAATTTTCCGGAAGCTCTCCATAATTTACTGGAAAAAATCAAAGAACAAAAGAAGGGGTTATTTATTGCTCTGGATGATATCAACGGATTGGCGGAGCAGAGTGAGTTTGCCAATTGGTATAAAAGTTTTGTGGATGAGGTGGCTACCCATTATAGCAATTTCCCCGTTTTCATGATGTTGATTGGGCTTCCGGAGAAGCGGGATGCTTTAGCTCGACTTCAACCGTCTCTTATGCGGATATTCAGGGTTGTTGAGATAGAAAAATTATCGGATGAAGAGGTAGAGAGCTTTTTATCACAGGCTTTTGCTCAGGTTGGAATGAAGGTAAGACCAGATGCCATGAAGTTAATGGTTCGTTATTCCAGTGGCTTGCCTCTTTTAATGCATGAAATTGGCGATGCAACATTCTGGATTGATCAGGATGGGATAATAAGTAAAGAAGATGCCATTGAGGGAGTTTTGGTGGCTGCTGAAAAGGTGGGACAAAAGTATCTTGATCCAAAAGTTTATCGAGCAGTTCGAAGTCCGAGATATCGCTCAATTTTGAGGAAATTGGGAAGAATACCCCTGTCGCGAAGTTTTAAGAAAAAGGATGTAGAGAAAAAATTGAATAACGAAGAGAAAAAAGTATTTCATAATTTTTTACGGAGAATGAGGGAACTGGGTGTTATCGAGACGGATGTTGAACAGGGACGGGGTGCTTATCGTTTTGTAAATGAGATTTACCCCATTTATATCTGGATGGAAAGCGAGAGGTCGCGCAAGCACTGAGTTTG
>JALWDQ010001004.1:0-1995 GCA_027039625.1 Calditrichia bacterium
TCTCCCCGTTTATGCAACGGAAGGAGTAAATCGATGAGATGCTGATAGCGAGAATTAATCGTTGCCTGGTGGCACAATACTCCTATCGATTTCCCCCTCAGCAACGAGAAATCCTCTTTTTGAAGCACATCGAGACCTGTAAGTACACCCATAGAATTCCCTTTCCCTGTTTTAAACATCCAAAACTATTGTTTAACAGGCCTCCCACACCAAATTTAAGGCATGATTATTTAAACCAATTTTCCAATGTTTGCCACAATTCCTCTGGGCGATAAAAAATTCGCGAACGAACCGGCAACGATTCCAGAAAAATGCGTCCGTACATCTTCTTAATGACGCGGTTATCCAGAATAATCACCGCTCCGTAATCGGAATTCGAGCGAATGAGGCGGCCAAATCCCTGGCGAAATCGAATTACCGCTTCTGGAACAGTAAAGTCCATAAACGGATTCCCTCCTTTTTTGCGAATTAATTCCATTTTGGCTTGAATGACCGGATCGGAGGGGACATCGAAGGGGAGTTTGGTGATGAGTAAAATTTCCAGTGCTTCGCCGGGAACATCCACTCCCTCCCAAAAACTATCGGTTCCTAAAAGAACAGAATGGGCAATTTCCCGAAAGCGGGTAATCAACAAATGGCGACTACCACTGATTCCCTGAGCCAACAACGGAGTTTTTTCCACTTCAAAATCGGTTTTAAGAGCGTTGTAAATTTCATTAAGAAGGGCATACGAGGTAAACAGAACCAGAGTACCCCGTTTCTGGGCTCTGTTTAAATCCCGCAGAAAATCCCGGGTGTATTCGCGGAATTCCGGTGAGCGTGGATCGGGAAAAAACGCCGGAATTGCCAGAAGAACCTGTTCCTCATAACGGAATGGCGACGGCAGCAGCAGGGTTTGCAACCGATCGCTTTCCACATAGTTTAAACCCACCCGCTCTAAAAAATAATCGAACTCGCGACCAACGGTGAGGGTTGCCGAAGTAAATACCGCAGTGTTTAAATTTTTGTACAGTTTATTGTAAAGCAAATCCGAAATATTCAGCGGTGCGGCATACAAACGGATATCGGATGTGTCGTTCCGTTTCACCAATTCGAACCAATACACCCAGTTTTCCCACTCCGCATGCAGCAAAAAAGAAAGATTATTCAACAAATCGGTAATCTGGGTAAACTGAGCCTGCAATTCCTGCAATATCTGGCGCTGGTAGCGCAGTGCATCATCGGGTACATCCTTAAATAATTCCAGAATTTCGTTGATTTCGCTCAGCAGAGCCTGTAATTGCTTTTGCAGTTCATTGAAATAATTTTCCATGTGGGCGAATAATCCATCTTCCTGGCGATAGCGGAAACGGGCAGAATAATCTTGATTTCTCTGGGTAGAAATGCGCCCCTTCAGAAAAGAAAGCATTTCGTCGAAGAAATTTTGCACCAATTTCCAGCTGGTTACCGATTGCTCCATCAGCTTTTCTGCATGGGAGATAATTAATTTTTTAATGGAATCCGGCAGTTCGCTCATTTGTGCCCTTTTCTTCAACTGCACGGAAATGCCCGTTTCCATGCGGTCTTTCTGGTAAATTTTCTGAAGAGCATCCCGAAAATTCCAGCGCGAGAGTTCAATTCCCAGGTAGTCTGTCGCCACTTTTTCGATATTGTGAGCTTCATCGAAAATCACATTTTTGTACTCCGCCAGCACCGCCTGATCGGCAGCCAGATCGGAAAACAACAACGAATGATTGACCAGTACCAGATGGGCATTACGGGCATTGTTGCGGGCTCGCATCAGGTAACAATCCCGATAGTATTTGCAGTGTTTTCCCGGACAGTAGTTGTTTTCCGCAATTAATTTACTCCACAGCGAGAGGTTGCGCTCAACAGAAAATCCGTTATTCTCTGCAATATCGCCGGTTTGAGTGTTTTTTACCCAGAAGTACAGCGGTAATATTTTCACCCGTTCATGGGGACTCAAACGGTAGCGCATGTCGTTCAGTAAAGTGT
>JALWDQ010001005.1:0-1986 GCA_027039625.1 Calditrichia bacterium
AACTGTTTCTAATGGATCAGCACCTGATTGCGGGTATCGGGAATATTTACGCCAGCGAAATTCTGTTTCGAGCGGGCATCAGTCCTTTTCGACCGGCACGGGAGGTCAGCGAGGCGGAAGCGGAGCGATTATTCCATTCCGTTAAAGAAGTGCTGGAGGAAGCAATTGAACGATTCGGTACGACCTACAGTGCCTATCGAACGGTTGACGGTACCCGTGGAACAAATCAAAATTTTTTACGGGTGTACCACCGCGCAGGTGACCCGTGTGTGCGCTGTGGAACTCCCATTCAAAAAGTGATATTGGGGAATCGTTCTACATTTTATTGCCCAAATTGCCAGAGGTAGTGCATGAAGAAACAAAATCCCATTGTGACCCTGTTAACCGATTTCGGGACCGAGGATGGATATGTGGGAGCCATGAAAGGAGTGCTGTTGCGTGCCGTTCCCGGAATTACCATCGTGGACATTACCCACGAGATTGAACCGTACGGAATTCGCAGCGCAGCGTTTGCTTTGCTGAATTCCTACCATTATTTCCCCTCCGGTACGGTGCATGTGGTGGTTGTGGATCCGGGAGTGGGTACCTCGCGCAGCGGCCTTGTGGTTCAAACCGGCGATTATTTTTTTGTGGGTCCGGATAACGGTGTGTTTTCTTTTGTTTACGAGCAGGAAACGTTTCAGGCTTTTCGCATATCCGAAAAAGAGTTTGGGGAACAGGTTAGCCCCACCTTCCACGGCCGGGATATATTTGCCCCCACGGCAGCACGTTTACTAAATGGTGAAAAAATCGAGACTTTTGCCGAACCGGTTCAATCTCTGGAGTCGTTTTATTTTCCCTTTCGTAAGGAAGATGATCATCGCATTGTGCTTAATGTGCTTCATATCGACCATTTCGGAAATCTTATTTTAAATATTACCCGGGAAGAGTTTCAAAAATTAGGGCTTCCCGAGAATGTTCGCATCAAATTCAAAAACGGGTTTCTGTACGGTATTCAGCGAACGTTTGCCGATGCCGGAGAGGGACAGATTCTTGCCCTCTGGGACAGCAGCGGATTTTTACAGATTGCCCAGAATCGGGGAAACGCTGCCCGTTTGTTAAAAATGAGTGTGGGTGATCCGGTATTTCTGGAACTTCCCTGATGGGGGAAAGGCAATCAGAGAAATAAAATACCCTGTTCCCACGGGATTGAATATTGGGAAGAAATTATGGTAACCTGGAAGGACAGTCAGTTTCGAAAAAATTACAAAACCATTGTTGCCTCGGTATTGTTGGCATTTTTGCTGTGGTTTATGGTGAAGATGAACAAAGTGTACGAATACTCGCTGGATATTCCCATTCAATACATTAACATTGATGCCGATAAAATCTTCAAATATCCCCTGAAGCAAAACGTTCGGGTGGCTTTTGTGGGGAAGGGGCTGGATTTGCTCCGTCTTCCGTTTTACCATCTGGAATACCAGATTGACCTTTCGGGATTTCCTCTGCACACAGAGCTGGATCTGGCGGCGCATCCCGAGTATGTTAAATTCCCGGGAGAATTACAGGTTACAGTGAAGTCGGTAATTCGACCCCGCATGTTAACCATTGAGCTGGATCGTCGGGTTAATCGCAAGTTACCGGTGAAAGTGGTGTATCGCATCCAGACACCGCCCGGTTATCTACTGGCGGGGGTTGTGCCAGAACCGGACTCGGTACTGGTGGTGGGGCCGGCTTCTTTTTTCAAACATGCGAAAGAAATGGTGACGGTGAAGAAGAAATTTCCGCCACGCAAACGTCCGTTTGTAGAAAAATTTGCCATCCAGAAACCGGAAAAATATTACACCGAAATTCATCCGGATTGGGTGCAGGTGCGTTTCGATATTCAACGGCTGGCGGAACGACTCATCTCCGATGTCCCCGTGGAAGTGGTGAACGTACCGCCTAATATGCGAGTCATTCCCCTGCCTTCCACTGCCGCCATCTATGTGAAAGGCGGGGAAAAAC
>JALWDQ010001006.1:0-1981 GCA_027039625.1 Calditrichia bacterium
ATTTAATACATACAATTTATCTTAACTCAACACCAATTTCAAGTAAATGTATGACGAAATTAAAGCATAAAGCAGGAAAAATAGTATTATCACATTATTTCCTACCCTGATTCAGGCCTGTTTAAATTGTTTAAACAGTACTACTAATTTTACATCCCAATTAAGTAATGGCTAAGTAAACAAAAGACCTGCTACTAAAGGCATCCTTTTTTACCAACTTCATTTTAAATTTTGCCTTTGTCATTGACAACACCACAAGAATAACAGCTTAAATTTCAAAAGCATTTTTTACACACCATCCCCCATTCTGACAACAATTGTTATCGATTCAGAAGCTCCAGGCTACACGGGAGTAAAGAAAAATGCCCGGTGGGATTCTCCCGCCGGGCACCTTATTGCTTACTCTAACCAATAATGACTACTTCATCAAAATCATCTTCCGCACCGCCTGATACCGACCGGCAGTCATTTTGTAAATGTACACACCGCTGGACACCTTCTGTCCCAGATCGTTTCGGCCATTCCACTGGACGTGATGCCATCCTGGCTGTTGAGAGGTTTGAACCAGGGTGCGCACTTTTTGTCCCAGTAAATTGTACACCGTGAGTTGCACCCGGGAGGTAGTCGGGAGGTAGTACCGAATTTCCGTTACCGGATTAAAGGGATTGGGGTAATTTTGCAGCAAGGTAAAATCCTGCACCGTTTGGGCCGGTTCCCCATAGTGAATTCCCGTTACTACATCCGCATAATTACTGGTACGGTGGTAATTCCCCTGCAAAGTATTCCAGTAATTTTCTGCCGTACCGCTTCCCGGAACGTCGTAAATGTTCAAAGAAGAGGGGGTTCCCAGAAGCAGTTCCAGATCGCCATCTTCATCCAGATCGGCGATGGTGGGCGTGGCACTTAAGAGGCCGACCACGTTAATGGGGAATCCGGTGAACGCCGAACCATCGGCATGCACCAGGTACAATTTACCATCGGTGCTGGCAAAGGCAATTTCCGGGCTTCCATCGTTGTCAATATCCGCCACACTGGCCGAACTCCGAATATCATTTCCCGTAGCAATGGGGAAACCGCTCAGAGAATTTCCATTCATATCCACCGCATAAAGTTTATTATCGGTACAACCAAACACCAGATCTAGATTCCCGTCCTGATCCAGATCCACCACCGCAGGGGTGGCAATAATGCTTCCGCCATAGGAATATTGCCCCACTGTATTTCCCTGACCATCCAGGATGGTGAGGTTTTTCGCCAGGGAGGTAACGGCAATTCGCACTCCGTTACTTCCACCCTGATCCAGATCGGCAATCACCGGTGCCGACTCCACCCGGGCACCTACATTCACCGGGAATCCGGTGAGAATGGAGGCATCTCCTGAAGAGATGGCATACACATCGCCGTTAAAGGTTCCAAATACCAGATCTTCCACGCCGTCATCATTCACATCGCCAATGGCGACACCTCCCAGAATTCGATGAGACAAACCCAGATCCACCGGAAAATTACCATAGTCCGCACCATCGTGCTGAATCACCCGTAATTTTCCGCTAAAAGTACCAAATACAATTTCCAGATCGCCATCGCCATCCAGATCGAAAAGGCCGGGAGTTCCCCACAATTGTTCCCCGGCATCGTAATCCAATTCTGCCAATCCCGTATGCTGAATCACGTAAAGATGATTTCCCTTCGTCGTTACCACAATTTCGGGATGCCCATCCCCATCCACATCACCTACCGCCGGAGCAGAAATAATCTGTGCACCTGTGGCATAGGGGAAACCGCTCATCATGGTTCCGTCCAATTCCCAGGCATACACATTGCCATTGCCGGAATTAGCAACCACTTCATTGGCACCATCATCATCCATATCCCACACTACCGGGCTGTGCAGGATGGTGCCGGTATTTGTTTGCGGCCATCCCGCCTGGTTAATACTGATTTCTATATCGAAATTCAGTGTTACATCATACGGATAAGC
>JALWDQ010001007.1:0-1979 GCA_027039625.1 Calditrichia bacterium
CCCCGTTCCATCTCGTAGGTAATGGCTTTGTAGATTAAATCTTCGTCCCAGGTGGCAATTTCGGTAATAATGGGCAGCCGGTTCCGCGGTGGGGTATCGATGTTGGAGAGGTCCCGGGCACCCATCAGGCTCATTTGCAGAGTGCGGGGGATGGGAGTAGCCGTGAGCGTGAGGGTGTCCACATTCACCCGTAATTTTCGCAATTTTTCCTTGTGGGAAACCCCAAACTGCTGTTCTTCATCGATGATCAGCAGTCCCAGATCTTTGAAATTGACATCCTTGGAAAGCAGACGATGGGTACCGATGATGATATCCACATCCCCGGATTGTAACCGTTCCAGCACCTGACGCTGCTCCCGGGGGGTGCGAAACCGGGAAAGCACTTCGATAGTGACCAGGAAATGGCGCAACCGCTCCCGGAAGGTGTGAAAATGCTGCTGGGCCAGAATGGTGGTGGGAACCAGCACCGCCACCTGCTTTCCATCCATCACGGCTTTAAACGCCGCCCGAATTGCCACCTCGGTTTTGCCGAAGCCCACATCCCCGCACACCAATCGATCCATGGGGCGGGGTTGCTCCATATCCTCCTTCACCTCACGGGTTGCTCGAATCTGGTCGGGAGTATCGGGATACATGAACGACGCTTCCAGTTCCTTTTGCCACACTGTATCCCCGGAGAAGGCAAATCCCTCGCTGCTCATTCGTTTGGCGTACAATTGCACCAGATCCCGGGCGATAGTTTCGGTGGCTTTGCGGGTGCGCTCTTTGGTGCGTTCCCAATCCGCACTGCCCAGCCGGGTAAGCTGGGGTTTGTAACCTTCCTCGCTCACATATTTTTGAATGCGATTCAATTTGTCCAGCGTAACGTACAGCACATCGTGATTGGCGTACTCCAGCTTCACGCAATCCTTTTGCACCCCTGCCACGGTGAGCCGCTCGGTGCCCACAAAGCGACCGATGCCGTAATCCACGTGCACCACGTAATCTCCGTATTGCAGGCTGTTCAACTGGCGGATGAGGCTGCCGGTCACGCGCAGTTTGCGCCGGTGTTTGCGCAATTTCAGACGATTAAAAATTTCGTGCTCGGTGAGGATTTCCATCCGCTGGGCAGGAAGGGAAAATCCCCGATGAATGTCCCCTTCCACAAACCGGATGGGAGGCACGCGCCCCATTTCTTCAACAATAATCTCCTCCAGCCGTTCGCGACGGGAAGGTTTGTCGTACACAATGTACATTTGTGTTCCGGGCTGCGCAGTACTGCCAAGCTGCTTTTCCAGGTGTTTGATGAACAGTTTAAAATTTCCCTGAAATTTGGGCGGTGCCTGAAACCCGAAATCCACATCCACCGCCTTGGCGTTGCGGAAATGGACGTGGAAAATCTGGCGAAAAGGACGAGCGCGGCGTTCCAGCTCTTCCGGCAGCAGGTAGGGCGAAAGTTCTTCGGCGGGAATTCCCTCACGCGCCTGAATGGCACGGGCATGATCCATCCATTCCTCCGCAATTTTGCGAATGTGCTCCACATCCTCCCAGAACACCACCGAGCCGGGTTTCAAATAATCGAACAGGGTGGCGTTGTGTTCCATCTTAAATTCCCGCCCCACAATGCGGATTTTTTCCACCTGCCGCACGGAAAGTTGCGAAAGCACATCAAATTCCCGGATGGATTCGATTTCCTCATCAAAGAATTCAATACGATACGGCGCATCCGATTCGAAGGAGAAGACATCCAGAATGCCGCCGCGCACGCTAAATTGCCCGATTTCTTCAATTACCGGTACCCGCTCAAACCCTGATTCCACGAGCCACTCCATCAGAAATTCCCGTTCAATCCGGTCGCCCACTTTCAGGTAGCTAATCTGGGGTTTAATCTGTTCCGGCGAGGGAATGCGCCGCATCAGTCCCACCGGAGTGGTGATGATGACGGAATAGGGATTTTCCGTGAGGGAAACCAGCGCATTTAAACGGGTGCTATGAATGGC
>JALWDQ010001008.1:0-805 GCA_027039625.1 Calditrichia bacterium
TTCCCCCGAGCCCGGGATGTTTACACCGTTCCGGCAAAATATTACCAGAATATTTTACAATACGAGGTTGCCGACAGCATCCTCTCCCGTATGGAGAAGCGCTTCCCCGGAGATACGCTGGTGTGTCGGCTGAAAGCACAGAATTTTGAGCAGATGGATAAACTCGCCGAAGCCGCGGCCTACTGGCAGAAATGCGTGCAGCGGGCACCGAAACGGCTGGACTTCCACTGGAACTTGCTGCGTATGCTGGAGAAAACGGATAGCACCGCCTACTTTTTGCATCTTGCCCGCATGGATTCTCTGTTTCCGCAACCCGCGGTGCGTCTGAAAATTGCGCTGGAGTGGTTTCAGCATCATCGGTATCGAGAGGCACAGCGCATCCTTTCGGAAATCGAGCCACAGATGAATGAGAATCCGCTGGTACTCACTTACCTGGGGTTGTGTGAGCAGCATCTGGGGCGGGATTCCCTGGCGGTGGATTATTTCCATCGGGCTATCGAAAAGGAGAATGCACCGCCCGAGGCGTATTTTGCCCTGGCACGGGATGCCTTCCAGCGAAATGAGATAAAACAAAGCGAATTCTATTTCAACATTGCTCTGGAGCTACTTCTGCAACGGCTGCAGCAATCCCAGACGCAGGTTACCACGCAGCTTCAACAAAGCAATCTGGCAACCAATCAGTTACGCATCGATGATGTGGTGAGCGAATACCAGAACGACGAATCCTATCTGAAAACCCAGATTCAGTGGTATCTGAAGGTGCATTCACCGGAAAAAAGTGAATTGCTGTTGCAGCAATTGTTGG
>JALWDQ010001008.1:815-1978 GCA_027039625.1 Calditrichia bacterium
GGCTTTGGAGAAAAAAAATTGGGAGCAGGCAGAGAAGTATCTGGATGATGCCCTCTACCTGTCGCCCAAAAATGTGGAGGTACTGCGCCGAAAACTTCTGCTGGCGCGCATTCAGGCGGATGATCGCCAGACTTACCGCCTGTACCTCAGCTTGCTCTATTACAATTTGAAAGATTTTACCGATGTAGATTTTCAGGAATTAATCCGACTGGCGGAGGTCCGGGGGGAACTGCAGAATCTGGCGCAGCAGATGCTTATTCTTTATCGGCGTCATCCCAATCAGGCGTTGTTGAAAAAATATACCGAGCGCATTTTGCGCATGAATGGTGATACGGAATTGGCCGATAAAATTGCAAAACCGCAGCCACCGGTGGGAATTAACAGGTTTATACCCGTACGGGTGGCGGTGCGCACGGAACGATGATTGTTGGGAATGGCACAAAGTTAAAATATGTGACAGGTGAAATAAAATAAAACTCCCAATTTTCGCAGGGGACACAGGGAAGTGCACCCGGCGCAAAATGGTAAGGGAGTGGAAAATAATTTTTTACCGTGAGAAAAGAAGGGAACATAACAAAGGGGTGTGTGGTGAAGCGAACAATCCAGGCAATGCTATGGGTGTGGCTACTGTGGGTCGGGACAAATCTACTGGCCCAGAGTGCCGATACAACCCATGTTCCGGTTGCCAGCGGAGCATGGGCTAAGCAAATGGTGAAACGATACTATCATTTTTCCGGGAGCTTTGGTGCCTTTGGAGAGGTGTTTAATACCACCGCGCAGTATAAGCGCCGTCCGGCATCCACAGCCCGAAGTACGCTGAATATGACATTCGGCTTCTGGAAGATTGAGATGCCAGTCACCATTATTCTTTCCACCGAAGAGGTGACCTTCCGGCAAAATTTTAACCGCCTGGGATTAACCCCCAAAATTGGACCGGTAACCTTTTACATTGGCGATTTTGCCGGAAAGATTTCCGATTACACCGTCTCGGGCATCAGCATTCGGGGTGGTGGGATCGATATCGCCCCAACCTGGATGCGCCTGATGGCTTTTTACGGGGAGACGCAGCGTGCAGTGAGCGATCCTCGGGCGCAAAATTACGCCTACAAACGGATGCTGATGGCGGGAAAACTGGGCATTGGGGTAACCAACGAAACTTACAG
>JALWDQ010001009.1:0-1973 GCA_027039625.1 Calditrichia bacterium
GGCAGGAAGAGCTATTCCATGCAATGCAGAAGAGATTCTTCGCTATGCTAACGCTCCGCTCAGAATTGATATTTGCCCACGAATCACACGAATGGACACGAAAAAAAATAATGTTATGATTAGATTATAAAAAAAAATAATTATTTGTTTTTTAGGTAATTGTGATTTGAGATATTTTGTTTAGGGTTTGGAACTTTATTGCGTCCTTTGCGCTTCCTCTGCGTACTTTGCGGTTTTTAACTTTTTGTAACTTGGAAGTTGGTGCTTGGGATTTGTGATTTGGATGGAATTTTAGCTTTCGCTGCGTTCGTTGCGTCCGCTGCGGTTTTTTAACTCACCGGAATCAACAAAACCGAGAATCGTTCGAATGGTAATTTACCCACAAATTATTTAACCACGAATCACACGAATGAGCACGAATAAAAATAATTATTTGTTGGAAATTGTAATTTTAAATTGGAGGAGTTGGAATTTTTATTTGGAGATTTGTTTTTTGGAATTTGTTATTTGGAATTTGTTATTTGGTATTTTCACATTGTTGTTTGGGATTTTTTTACATCTTCGTGTTTTCCTTGTCGATAAAATTAAAAATTGTTTAATAGAACGGATGTGACTATTCTTCCGGAAATTCCCGGGTAGTATTCCTTGCTTCCAGGGAGCGGGCATGGAGAATAATTTGCTTCCCATATTTGTCCTGAAGCTGATCCATCACCTTTTCCAGCTTCAACTTTCGTTCCTTGTCCATGTCCCACAACGAAAGCTGACGTCCTTCTTCCCGCACCAGGCGAGAGACACCTACTCCGATAAGACGCACCGGCAATGGCAACGGAGCAAATTCCTCCAGCAGCATTTCCGCCAGGGAAAAAATCTCATCTGTTAAATTGGTGGCATCGGGTAGAGAACGGCTCCGGATATTGGTTCGAAAATTGGAGAACCGGATTTTCAAAAACACCCTTCTCCCTCGTAAGCCAGTACGCCGTAACCGTCCACCCACTTTTTCGCACAGGGTGAATAAAACATTTCTGACCCTCTCGAAATCTTCCTCATCCTCCTCAAAGGTGGTTTCGTTACTCACCGATTTAGGTTCCTCCAGCGGGTGGACATCTCGTTCATCCTTCCCCAGAGCCATGTTGTAAACATGAACACCCAATTTCCCGAATCGCTCTTCCAGAAACTGCAAAGGAAGACGTTGCACATCCCCCACCGTGCGAATTCCCAGATGTTCCAGTTCTTCCACCATTCGCTTTCCCACACCCCAGAGGGCAGAAACAGGTAGAGGGCTTAGAAAATGCAATATCTCATCCGGAGGAACGATGACCAATCCGTCCGGTTTATCGAAATCCGAAGCAATTTTTGCTACACTTTTCACCGAAGATATCCCCACAGAAGCCGTGAGTCCGGTTCGTTCCCGAATGCGCCGCTTAATTTCCTCACCAGTGTTTTTCACCCCACCAAAAAGATAGGCACTCTGGGTAATATCCAGAAATGCTTCGTCGATGCTGAGTGGTTCAATTTGGGGAGTAAATTCATTAAGCACCTGGAAAACCAGGCGGGAATAATGCTGATACAGCTTTCCGTTGGGACGCACAAAAATTCCCTGAGGACACAACCGGTAAGCCTGGGAAATGGGCATGGCGGAATGAACTCTGTACTTTCGCGCCTCGTAAGAAGCCGTGGAAACGACTCCACGTCCTTTGCCTCCTTTCGGATCGGCACCCACAATAACCGGCTTACCTCGCCATTCCGGATGTACCAATTGCTCCACCGCGGCAAAAAAGGCATCCATATCCACGTGAGCAATCATTTTCCGCCAGATAATACACATTACTGCACTCCAAAAATAATCACCAGAAAGATTGTCATTACAATGGCCAGGTAAATATTCCGGCGGTATTTTCCTTCCATCTCTTTCTCTTTTGTTACACTGGCCAGGCTGGCAGCACGGAATTCACCCATCGGTACTTTGAATTGCC
>JALWDQ010001010.1:0-1971 GCA_027039625.1 Calditrichia bacterium
ACTCCAAATATCGTTATTTTTCATTCGTGTTCATTCGTGTGATTCGTGGGCAAGTTTTGTCTTATTTTTCATTCGTGTTCATTCGTGTGATTCGTGGTTGCAAATCACCGTATTTTTCAAAACGTCTAAATACGAAAAAAGGCAGTGCCTTTACGACACTGCCTTTGAATTCCAGATATTCCAAATTTTACTTTTTCAACCGGAAGGTAAAGGGAATCGTCATCCACACTTTCACGTAGCGGTCGCGTTGTTTACCCGGTTTAAATTTAAACTGCTTGGCAGCAGCCACAGCGGCATCGTCCAGCATGGGATTGGATTTAATCACTTCCACCTTTTCCACATCCCCTTTGGTGTTAATCAATACTTTCACCACAACCATGCCTTCGATACCAGCCTTGCGGGCCAGTTCCGGATACTTGGGTTCCACCCGTTTAATCACCACCGGTTTTTCGGAAAGTGCGTAAAATTCCACAATCGGTTCTTCCTCTTCCGGTGGAGGCGGCGGCGCCTCTTCGATGGGAGCATTAAAATCAATCTCCGTTTCATCAATGGTCACATCATCCGGAATATCCTCGTCCTCGGAGGCAATGGGAATAGAAGGACGAGAAGGAGGCGGCGGACGATGAATTTGCTCTGTTTGGGGAATTTCCACCGTCTCAATCTTTACATCCACCTTCTTTTCCAGCTTGTAATTGGATTCGAAGCGTTTGAAAGAATAGAAAATGACGATGGAAACAAGCAGAGCAATCACCAGAGACGCTTCAAAAATCTTACGATAGCGTAGTTTTAAATCGACTTCCGGTTTTTTGTAGATAAATTGATGCTTAGCCATAGTTTAAACCTCAATGGGTTGGAAGTGCAGAATAATTAATTTTCAAAGCATTTGCTTTTCTTAATTCCTGTTGAATATCGGAGATAATTCCCATATCGGCATCCTTATCCACCCGTAACGAAACAATCAACTGGGGATCGTTAACCAGTTTGTTGTATACAATGGTTCTGAGGTCATGGATATTTTTCACCGTCACATCATCGATGACCACATTGTTGAATCGATCGACCCAGATGGTGGTAACGTGCCGTTTGGTAGGGAGCTTCTGTATTTTTTCGGCTTCCGGTAAATTCACTTTCAGTCCGGTGTACTGGCGCAGCACCGTGCTAACCATAAAAAAGATCAGCAACTGAAAGATGATATCCGGCATGGATGCCGTGGGAATGCCGATTTTCATCTTGGTTTTTTTCTCGATCTTGATCGCCATATAATCTTTCCTCGTCTGAGCTTTCCACTAAATCAAAACGATCATTTAATTTTACGTCCTAAGATGTTTCTGGTTCAGCTATGGAGATACGTGTCGCTCCCGCTTTCTTTAGCTGATCCAGCACCTTAATATAAGTTTCGTACTTGGTTTTTCGGGCGGTCTTCACCGAAACAATCAATTTATCATTTTCCAGAAGCTTATCTCGAATAATATCATCCACTTCCTGGATATCCACAACCTTTTCGTCAATCAGAATCTGCCCCAGGTCGTTAATCAGCAAGTTGGTGATGTTCTTTTTGGAGATTTCTTTCACCTCGCCAATGGGAGGAAGTACCAGATCCAGCCCCTTGTCCACATCGATGGTCGTGGTAACCAGGAAAAAGATGAGCAACTGGAAGACGATATCGGGCAACGAAGCTGACGGAATGTCAGGTTCGGGACGTTCTTTTTTCTTACCTAAGACCATTTTTTCTTCCCCATCAAAAGGTGGTTATTTGCTCTTTCCCAGTTCAATCAGCGTATCAATTAATTGGACGGAGGCTTCTTCCATATCGATGATTAACTTGTCGATGCGCGCGGTGGCCCAGTTGTAGAATAACTGGATGGTCATCGCTACAATCAGACCGAACAGCGTGGTCAACAATGCCTGCGAAATACCACCGGCTACGACTGCAGGAGAAATATCGTTGGCGGTTTTAATGGCGTCGAAAGC
>JALWDQ010001011.1:0-1970 GCA_027039625.1 Calditrichia bacterium
GTCTGTTTGCTTCTTATAGTTACATCAAAGCCACGCAGGGAATTCCTAAATGGGATAGCGATGGAAATCCCGATTACAAAGCCGGGACTGCCACGGATCTGGGTCAGGAAGTTGATTTCAAATTCGTGTGGAAAGCCCAGAAGCAACTGGCCATTGGTTTGCGTGGTGGTTACTTCATGCCCGGTGCGGCAGCCGGTTATCTGATTAACGGAACGGATAAATATAACAATGCCGCCTGGGAATTGAAGTCCTTCATTGCTTATAAATTCTAAAAGAGAACGAAAGGTCGGTTCGGCCAGGAATGGTCGAACCGGCTTTGTTATTGTGTGAACTATAAAGAGAGGGGTCACTATGAAATCTGCGTTTTCGTCAGTTTTGATTGTGCTACTTGCCCTGCTATTTACGATGAGCATGGTAGGGAATATGTCTGCTGCCGGGAAAAAGGCGGATAAGCATCCCGATGTGGATTTTAGTATTAGTTGTGTGGAATGCCATAGCGAAGTAACTCCCAAAGCCGTTCAGGAATGGCGAAGTAGCAAGCATGGGATAATGAATTTCGGGTGTTACATGTGCCATGGCGATGGTCAGGAAGACTTTTCTGCCCGTCCTGGTTCGGAGCGTTGCATTGCCTGCCATTCCGGTCAGGATGTGGATTTCAGCAAAACTGCTGTGAAGAATTGTTTTGATTGTCACAAAGGTCACACATTGAAATTTCATACAGGTGATTAAAAAGCATCTGTTGGCCGAAAGATTAATTTAAAATGTTAATTGAGAAAATTTTAAGAAGGAGGTCAGCATGGCTTTAAAGCGCAGAGAATTTTTAAAAGCATCTGCAGCTGCCGCCGCCGCTGCCAGCATCGGAATTACTCTGATGCCTGGCATGGAGAAAAAGGTGTTCGCCGACTCTATTACCTGGCATAAGTCGGTGTGCCGTTTTTGTGGTGTTGGTTGCGGCGTGATGATTGGGAAAAAAGGAAATAAAGTGGTTGCGGTAAAAGGAGACCTGGAAAATTCGGTCAATAAGGGTCACCTTTGTGTTAAGGCATTCTACCTGCACAAAATTGTTTACGCCAAGACCCGTCTGTTGCATCCCATGATTAAAAAGAATGGGAAATTTCAGAAAGTTAGCTGGGACGAAGCGCTGGATTATGTAGCGAAGAAATTCAACGAAATTCGCAAAAAACACGGTCCTGATGCGCTGGCATTTTACGGCTCTGGTCAGGCGGAAACGGAAGAAACCTACATGGCAAACAAGTTATTCAAGGGATGCATCGGTACCAATAACGTGGAAGGGAATCCGCGGTTGTGTATGGCCAGTGCAGTAGGTGGTTACCTCTCCAGCCTTGGTAAAGACGAACCGGCCGGTGCCTACGACGATATCGAGAAAGCGGAACTGTTCCTGCTGGTGGGAACCAATACGGCCGAAGCGCATCCCATTATTTTTGAGCGCATTATGCGCCACAAAAACAAAAATCCGGGTGTTAAAATCATCATCATAGACCCGCGCAAAACACCGACCGACCAGGTTGCCGATTTGCACCTCTTCCCCAAACCCGGTTGGGACCTGGCAATTTTACACGCCATGGCGCGCATTATTATTAAAGAAGGCTATGCGGATGAGGAATTTATTAAAGCCCATGTGAATTTCCGCGATAACAAAAAAGCCCTCACCTACGAAGAGTATAAACAATTCCTGGAAAAATACACGCCGGAATATGCCTCCAAGGTCAGTGGGGTTCCGCCGGATCAGATTGTGAAAGCAGCGCGGATGTTCGGCCAGGCGAAAACCGCTATGAGTATGTGGACCATGGGTCTGAACCAGCGTACTCGTGGTGTGTGGGCCAATAACCTGGTTACCAACCTGCATCTGATTACCGGAAAGATTGGAATTCCCGGATGCGATTCCTTCTCTCTTACCGGACAACCCAACGCTTGTGGCGGGGTGCGGGAAGGCGGCGGACTCTGCCATC
>JALWDQ010001012.1:0-1353 GCA_027039625.1 Calditrichia bacterium
GGTTGACTCGCTCGTCATTCTCTGCAACAAAACGGTAGGGTTGCTCCGGTAGCACCAGAGTCGCGCCATATCCATTCAGATAGGTGGCTCTGGGTGCAGTCAGCATTTCGATGCCTGCATGTTGAACGGTTCCATCCGGATACAACAGTTTTGCTCCCACCACTCCCACATTCTTCTCCCGGAACGGTTCCAGCAGCGCCGGGAGCCAGCCGGGCTGTGGTTCGGTATCGTTATTCAGGAAAAGGAGATACTGCCCCCGGGCAACTTCCGCTCCCTGATTACAGGCTCGGGAAAATCCCAGATTTTCCCTATTCCGCACCACACGTAAATGGAGATGCTGCGCCTGTACAGATTGCAAAAACTCCTCCGTTCCATCGGTGGAGGCATTATCCACCACAATAATTTCATATAGGATGGAGTTATCGGTATTTTGCCAGATGCTCTCCAGACAGCGGCGGGTGTATTCTACCTGGTTAAATACCGGAATAACAATGGATACAACAATATTCGAATCCGATTTGTTCGCCTGCACAGGTACTGCGGCGGGTGTTTTCTCCAACCGTTTCCTGGGTGCAGACAGTTGCGGAAGACGAATCGCTTCCGGAATAGGCCGCGTTACAATACGGTCGTAGGCTTCTTCCTCTTCCTCCTGCAAAAATCCCATTTCCCGGGCATCCCGGGCAATCACCTCCCAGGCTTTGTCGCCCCGCTCTTTAAAATTGCTTTGTTGCTGCACCTGTTCCCCATGCTGGCGGAAAAAACTGTGCGCCTCCCGCAAGTACACCGCTTCGCCTCGCCCCAGCAAATTCGTCCACATTGTTACATCCCCGTTCGCCAGCGCCGGATGCCCATTGTAGCTAAAGATGTGTGGCTGCGTTCCCATCAAATCCCGCTTGCGAAACATCACCGTGGTGGGCTCGCCAATAAAGTTGATGCGCTTGTTGAGCATGGCATTGGCCAGCGAGGTGCCATAAATCAAGCGATCTTCGGGAACAATGGGACGGTTAAACGGCTGGTCTGGTAAGGGACGCCCCCACTCGTCAATCAGCAGGCGGTAGGAGGTTACCAAAGTCACATCCGGAAGCTCGGTTAAATAATGGGCCATACGCTCCACACACCGGGGATGGAGCATGTCATCATCATTCAGAAATTTGATGTATTCCCCCCGTGCCTTTTCGAAGCATTGCAGGTAGTTCTTTCGCGCTCCCAGATTCTCCGGATTTCGGTAGTAGCGCAACCGTTTGTCCCCTACAAACTGCTGCACAATTTCCGCAATCTTTTCATCCGGCGAATCATCACACACCACCACCTCGATGTTGGGATAAGTCTGGTTCAGGGCACTACGCAGGGCTT
>JALWDQ010001012.1:1363-6053 GCA_027039625.1 Calditrichia bacterium
TTTTTTCCCGCTTCGCGAAGGCGCCACGGAGCGGCTTGCCGTCCCTCCCGGCATCCTCTACCGGGTACAATCCGGCAAAAGGCGCCAGTTCTTTCAGTTCCGGGAAATCCGCATCCGCAGCCCGAAGCTGCCCGCCGGGAACCAGCATCCGTCGAATTTCCCGTAGAAGCAGCATCCGGTGGGCACGGCTTAATTCCTCCAGCGGAAACAACACTTCCACCTCTTCCACACTTCCATCCCGCAGCGGTACACCACCCTGCCAGTGGAATACAAATTCGCTACCTTCATCACCATATCCATGAATTCGCCATTTTTCCTGAACCAGTTCTTTTCGTAACTGCAAATGCTTCATTTATGCAACCTCCTCTTCAATAGAATTTTCGAAAACGGAATTGGGGAGCGTCCGGGCTTTCCGGGCCGCCGTTTGAATGGGCACCATTCCTTTTAAACGCTTCTGCAATTCCTCGGCATGGTCAATGCTTAAGCGAATAATTCGGGCAATCTCTTCAATATCCTGCGCGTTTACTCCGGCACCGGTGGGCAGTGTCATTACCCGCTCCACTATGCGTTCTGTGTTGGGAAGCAACAATCCTGCATGGGGAAAATAGGAACGGTAGGGCTCCATCCGGTGGGCGCCGGGATAGAAGTAGCGGCGCGCAAGCACGTTTTCGGCTTCCAGGATATTAACCAGTAAATTACGGGAAATGCCGGTAACCGCCGGATCTACTTCCACCACAATGTACTGATAATTGGAACGTTCGGCCTCGTCGTACTGCAGCAGGTGTAATCCCGGAATATCGTCCAGGGCTTTCCTGTAGTACAGATAATTGCGGTAATTTTTCTCCACAAATTCATCCAGACTTTCCAGGGAAGTAAGTCCCATGGCAGCGGCCATTTCGTTCATTTTTCCATTGGTTCCGATGTAAATGACATTATCCTTCCCGGCAAATCCGAAATTACGCATCAGGCGAATTTTCTCGGCCAGCTCATCGTCATTGGTCACCACCGCACCGCCTTCGAAGGTGCTGAAGAATTTGGTGGCATGGAAGCTAAACACCTCGGCATCGCCAAAATTTCCCACCATCTGCCCATTGTGGGTACAGGCAAACGCGTGAGCCGCATCAAAGAGCAATTTCAAACCCCTGCGTTCGGCAATCTCCTGCAAAGCTTCCACCTGACAGGGATGTGCCCACAGGTGCACGCCAATGATGCCCGTGGTTCGGGGAGTAATCAGTTCCTCCACCCGTGTGGGATCGATGGTGTAATCCCGGGGATTTACATCACAAAAGACGGGGGTAATTTGCTGCCACTGCAGTGCGTGAGCGGTTGCCACGAAGGTAAGGGAAGGGAGAATAACTTCGCCTTCCAGCCCCAGCGCCCGAATGGTAATTTCCAGCGCAATGGTTCCGTTGGCCATGGCAATGCAATGCCGCACACCAATCATGCGCGCAATCCGTTCTTCCAGTTCCCGCACAAACGGCCCGTTGTTGGTAAATCGGCGAGTATCCAGAATCTGATTAACCCGCTCCAGAAAGCGCTGGCGGTTACCCAGATTAGGATAGCCAACGTGCAGCTTTCGCGGGAAGGCTGGTTCCCCTCCCAGTATCGCCAGTTGATCCAGACTAAACTTTTTCATGGTTCAATCCTCTCCCCCGAAAAGTGGTAATAGGCTTCGATGATTTGCTCGACCTCGACCGGGGTTAAACGCACTTTATTCGCCGAAGGGAACTGCCGGGGTCCCCGATATTCCGCTGGCATGGTAAAACCCAATTGTGCCATTTTCTCTCGCAGCGCATAATACACCTGCTCCGGATGCGCGCAAAAATCTTCGTAACGGATTTGCAAGCGGTGAGCCGCATCCACCTGCTCCATCTCCCGGCGTAGGGCTTCATTCTTGTAATACACCTGCCCCGCAACCTGCATGATGGGATCCGGTAAATCCTTTAACCAGGCGTATTCTCGAGGTTTAATGGAATACCAGCGATTCCGGGTTCCGAAGAATTTTTCCCGGGATTCCAGCAACGACTGGATGTTGTAGAAAGGATGGCGGGTAATTTCCAGAAAAAGAAAACACGGGCACGCCTGATGGAGAAAAGAGAGGTTCTGCTCCAGAATCATCCCTTTCATGGCCCAGGGCTGCTGGAACACATGTTCCAGTGCGGCTAATTCTCTCAGAAAATTAGTCATGTCAATCTGGTGGAGTTCTTCCGGCTCCAGATACCGCGGCTCCCGATTGGGAATAAATCGTCGCCAGAAATACCAGAAGTCATTGGGAGCCAGTGCACCCCGGGTTTTCCCCAGATCCGATTCGTAAGCAAAATCCCCGCTGAAATCCAGAATTTCATCCTTGTAGTTGTAATCCGGGTGTGTTAACATGAGCTGAATTTTGGCACCGATATAGGGAGCACCGTAAAAGCGGGAGAGCAGATTAGTGGGGTAAGCAAACACTCCCAGACGGGCAATCCATTGCATCATCACTGTGGAGCCGGTACGCGGCCCGCCCACCACCAGCAAAACCGGATATTGGGGACGATGGAACTGCTGTACAGTTTCCGCTTCTGCCCGATGAAGCAGGGTATTGAGTTCCTTTAAAATGTGTTCCAGCTTTTCATTTCGCTGATATCCTGCGGTTCGTCCGCTCTCCATAGTGGTTTGTTCAGGCGAATTCAGCACTTCGGTATGCCGGGAAAAATCCATTATCGTTTACTCCTTTTTGTTTCAATAATTTGTGGTACACCTCCCTCTGGAAGATGATTCCTGCCAGATAGGATAGGCGGGTGTCGGTTGCCCAGCCTCGTTTAAACCGCGCTAGGCCGGAATTGGGATTATCTTTCGTTCCGGGAACACCTCCCAGATTGAGATATTCCAATCCCAACTGCTGAAAATAGCGGATGGAATTCCAGAACAGCGCATAGGAGGCTCGATGGTGGTAGCCTTCCTCGCTGTAGGCTGCCAGGTGGTAGTAGCCCACCTGGTGGTGCACTATCCACAAAATCATTCCCACGGTGCGCTCTTCCCGTACCGCCCGGAACACATGCAATCCCGGAACCCGGAATTGCTGCTCGAAGGAGGCCTCGGAGAATGCTGCAATTCCCCGAATATGGTGGCGCTGAATCAGATTGGCGTACAGGGCTTTCCAGTCCGAGAGGTAAATTTCCGGAAGGGTGCAGCGCTCGACCTCCACGGCGCGTGACGCTTTTCGCACATTGCGCCGATGATGCGAAGGCAGCGTTTGCCAGGTAAAAGCACTTAAGTCAATAACATAGTGATATTTAAAGGGCCGGAAAACATCCCGAAATAGGGAAAGCATTTGCGGATAATTAAACTCTGCAAAAGGGTCGGTTACCACCACCAGTGAGACCAGTTCCCGGGCTAATTCCTCTAAATCATCGGCCAGGCGGGACCAGCGGCTGCAACTTAACAACGGATAGCAATTGGTTGCATCGTAAAACTCTGTTCCCGGAATGGGCCTTTTTAACAGGTAACCGCCGGCATGGGGTAAATAGAGTGGTTCTCCCCACTCCGCAAAAGCCCGGGCATATTCTGCACTGGCATATCCCACCGCGTAGGTTGATGCTTGTACCGCAATCACCGCAACCCCCTCCCCTGTTGATGCTTCTGGAAGTAAAGTTTAACTCCTTTAATACTAAAATATTGATCTTTTAGAAGATGTTTAATTTCGAGCAGTCTGCGAAGATTGTGGTCATCGTACAGGCGGTGCCCACCGGGACTGCGATGCGGATTCAGGTACTCGGAGAATTCTTTTTCCCAGTAACGCAGAGTGTGGGGGGAAATCCCGACCAGTTCACATACTTCCCGTACCTTCAGGTATCCATTCCTGTGATTGCCATCCATAGCACATCCCTGTTCAGTTCAAACTTCGAGTATTACTCTAACTTTCTTTTAGTCATTTTCGGAAGGTTTTATCAAACCTTAATTAAAATTTGAAAATGTGGGAATAATAACGGGATTTTCCTTTTCTGGATGCGCAGTTTAATTAAAACCACAGAAGACACAGTCAGAAACTGATCCTTTGGAAAAACACAGAAAATATCGAAGATACTCCCCCTGTCATTCTGAGCGGAGCGCCAGCGAAGCGAAGAATCTCTGTTGATTTTATTTAACCGCAAAGAGCGCAATGGAGGCGCGAAGGGCGCAAAGATTTTTGAATGTTTAAATGCAAAAAATTAACCGCAGCGAACGCAACGTACGCAGCGAAAAATATTTCTGATTTTGATTATTTTTTGGAATTTGTTATTTGAGATTTGTTATTTAGAATTTATTTTTTCATTGCGTCCTTTGCGCATTCTCCGCGTTCTCTGCGGTTAATCTTATTTAACCGCAAAGAACGCAACGGAGGCGCTAAGAGCGCAAAGGGTTTCGTTTTAAATTTTTCATCTCAAATGTTGAGATTCTTCACCCTCGCCTGTGGCGAGGGTTCAGAATGACAGAAACACCACCCCCTGTCATTCTGAGGAGTTCCGCAAAAGCGGAACGACAAAGAATCTCCTCCTCCCATCTGTATCCTACAAAGGAGATTCTTCACCCCACCTGCGGCGGGTTTCAAAATAACAGAAACACCGCCCACCAGTCATTCTGAGCGAAGCGCCAGCGGAGCGAAGAATCTCTGTTGATTTTATTTAACCGCAAAGAGCGCAATGGAGGCGCGAAGGGCGCAAAGATTTTTGAA
>JALWDQ010001013.1:0-1967 GCA_027039625.1 Calditrichia bacterium
TTTCCCCGATTCCTCTCAGTAGATGGCATCTTTTTCAGTTTAGAACCCCTCTCAATCTACTGAGAGGGGTTTTTTGTTAGGGAAAACAGGAAAGGAGGCTCCAAGGTGGTTATCGTAATGAAGCGTGAGGCAACGGAGGAAGAGATTGCCCGGGTAAAAGCTTTTGTGGAAGAGCATGGTGCCCGCCCTCATATTTCCCGCGGCGAGGTGCAAACGATTATTGGAGTAATCGGCTACCGGCATCGGGTGCAGCGGGAACAGTTGCTGGCTCTGCCCGGGGTGGAAAATGTGTTTCGTATTTCCAAACCGTACAAACTGGTGAGTCGGGAGTTCAAACGGGAGGATACGGTGATTGCTTTAAACGGGGTGCGCATTGGTGGGGGAGAACCGGTGGTGATTGCCGGACCGTGTTCGGTGGAAAGTGAACGCCAGATCATCGAAACGGCACAAATCGTGAAAGAGGCGGGTGCCCACCTGTTACGCGGTGGGGCGTACAAACCGCGCACCAGTCCTTACAGCTTTCAGGGATTGCGGGAGGAGGGGTTGAAATTGCTGCGCAAGGCGCGGGAAGCCACCGGTTTGTACATCGTTACCGAGGTGCTGGAAGCCATGCATGTGCCGCTGGTGGCGGAATATGCGGACGTGCTTCAAATTGGCGCCCGGAACATGCAGAATTACGAACTGCTGAAGGCGGTGGGACGGGTGGACAAACCGGTGCTCCTGAAGCGAGGCATGTCCGCCCAGCTTAATGAATTTTTGATGAGCGCCGAGTACATCATGTCCGAGGGTAACGATGGGGTCATTTTATGCGAGCGGGGAATTCGCACCTTTTCCGATTTTTCCCGCAATACCCTGGACTTAAACATCGTTCCTGCGATTAAGCAAATTTCCCATCTTCCCATTATCGTGGATCCCAGTCACGGTACCGGCCGCCGGGATTTAATCGAGCCCATGAGTCTGGGAGCGCTAGCCGTGGGTGCCGATGGCATCATGGTGGAAGTGCATCCGCAGCCGGAAAAGGCCTGGTCTGATGCCGAACAATCATTAAATCCCACCGAATTTCGCCACCTAATGCAGCGCATTCGGCGGTTTGTGCAGTGCCAGTTGCAGGAAAAAGCAGAGCTTGCTGCCCGGGATGCCGTGTGGATGTAATTCACCTCCGTACTGGAAAAAAGTTGGGCATTGGCCTGGCAACGGTGTTAATTTCCAGCGTTCTGGAATACCTTGATTCCGGAACCAAATGGTTAAATATCAGGAAACCGTAAGAGAGATGGCATGAGCGGAAATGTTTTTGGAAAAGCGTTTCAGGTAATGACCTTTGGCGAGAGTCATGGCCCGTACATTGGGGTGGTTATCGATGGAATTCGTCCTGGTTTGCCGGTGGATGTGGAGGAGATCCAGCGGGAACTGAACCGCCGTCGTCCCGGGCAGAGTGGGGTGGTAACACCGCGGCAGGAGAGCGACCGGGTGGAAATCATTAGCGGGGTGTTTCAGGGGAAGACAACCGGTACTCCATTGTGCATGCTCATTGCCAATCGGGATCAGCGTTCCCGGGATTATCGGGAGGTAGCCGAGGTGTTTCGTCCCGGGCATGCGGGATTCACATTTTTGAAGAAATATGGCGTTTACGATTACCGGGGTGGTGGGCGTTCCAGCGGAAGGGAAACTGCCTCGCGTGTAGCTGCCGGTGCCCTGGCGAAACAATTCTTACGTCAGCGCGGAGTGGAAATCATCGGTTTTACCCGCCGTATTGGAGAGGTAGAAATTGAGGAAGTGGATTTCTCTCAGATCGAAAAAAATCCGGTGCGGGCACCGGATGCTGCTGCTGCCCGGCGCATGATTAAAGTCATAGAGCAGGTGCGCCAGGAGGGAGATTCCCTGGGTGGAGTGGTGGAAGTGGTGGTAAAATCCCTGCCTGCGGGTTTGGGTGAGCCCGTTTTCCACAAACTCCCTGCCGACCTGGCCGC
>JALWDQ010001014.1:0-6052 GCA_027039625.1 Calditrichia bacterium
AAACGCTTCCCATCTTTTTAAACTTTACAATAAAGAATTTTGCTCATAATCTAACGGTAAAAATCCCCCTCTTTATTTAATCACCCGCACTACCTTTTGCAGCGTTCTTCGCCGGAAGTCACTGTATTTTTTCGATTGGGGATCGAAGCTGTTAATGTGCACCATCCCGCTCTGGTGGATGTATTCCATACCGCCCAGACTGATGCCCACGTGGACGATTTTGTCTTTGGAGCCAAAGAAGAGCAAATCGCCGGGCAGTACATTCGAGAACAAAGAATCGGGGTGAATTTCCGTTCCCACCCGGGCCTGCTGGCGGGCATCCCGGGGCAGCGAAATGCCATTGGCCTTAAACACGGTTTGAACAAAGCCGGAGCAATCGTGTGCCTTGCTGGAATTGCCTCCCCAGAGATAAGGAACGCCCATCATACTGCGCGCGGTGCGAATAATGGCTTTTCGTAAATCTCCCTTTACTCGATCTTCCTTTAACGGCACCACTTCCGAACAGCGCAAATACCCTTCCCGTCCATCGGGAAAAGCCACCTTTACCCAGTTTCCTTTTCGTTCCACCTGCCGGAGCAGCATGTTCAATACCGCATCGCTCACCGGCTCGCTATGGACATCGGGTTGGGAATACACGATGGGATACAGGGCGGTCACGCGCACCAGGTCACTGTTTTGCCAGCGCTGCACTCCTGCGGCATCGGTACGCACAAAGGATTCCCGCCGCATCCAGCCGATATAGCCGTAATCGGTTTGTACCAGATACCAGCCGCCTTTGTTTTTGAGCAACCGCAGCACCCTTCCGCCAATGTACTGATCTACCATCTGGGCAGCATGGGCCGCACGGTCGCGCAGATGTGCCACACTTACCGTAACAATGGCGTAGGTGCTATCGCCCAGCGCCGGATGAGGCAACAGCAGCAGGCTGTCCACATAGCTGCCCGCTCCGATTAGCGAATCGGCCAGAGCCAGTAGTACCTGACGTGCCTCGGGTACGGTGGTCTCGCCTCGCAACACCCACTGCCCTGGACGATGAACCAGCGTTGCGGAAAAAACGTTCAGACTTAAATCCGGAGCCATTTTTTGCTGAATCCGCTGCGCCTTCGCTTCAAAACGGTGAATCAGTTCTTCGGTGTTCTGACAGGAAAAAACAGTAAGAGTGAGAAGAACCAGCAAAATGATGTTTATTTTGAATCGTTTCATAAAAGACCTCGATGGTTAAATTCCAGATGACAATTTCCAAATCACAAACAAAATTCCAAATACCAATTTCCAAATTACAATAAATTACAAATCACAATCTCCAAGTCTCAAAGTAATACCAATCTTCAAGTTTCAAATCACAGGTCATCCGAATAGATTGCTTTTGCTTTATCTCGCAAATTGTAATGGGATGCCATTACCTCGGCGTAGGCGCCGGTGGAGCGGATGGCCATCAGGTCGCCGCGATGCACTTCGGGTAATTCCACCGCCTTCCCGAAAAAATCAGAGGACTCGCAGATGGGCCCCACCACATCGTAGGTCTGGATGGGCCCATTCCCGGTCAGGTTTTCGATTTTATGGTAAGCGTGGTACAGTGCGGGACGAATCAATTCGGTCATCCCGGCATCCACCACAGCGAAACGGGTTCTCACCCCGGTTTTCACGTACAGTACACGGGTGATAAGGGCACCGCACTGCCCCACCACGGAACGCCCCAGTTCAAAATGAACAACCTGTCCCGGCAGAGGTTTCAGATACCGATGAATCGTCTCGAAGTACCCCTGAAAATCCGGAATGGAGTGCCCATCCGGATGCTGGTAATCAATGCCCAATCCCCCACCCAGATTGAGATGTTCCGGAGTCCATCCCTTCTTCTGCAAATGGGATTGAATGTCGTTCACCTTCTCCGCCAGATTTTTAAATACACCCAAATCTGTTATCTGGGAGCCAATGTGGAAATGGAGTCCCATAAAGCGGAGATTCTCCGCCCCTGCCAGTACCTCCAGCGCTTCATCCAGCCGGGTAATGTAGATGCCAAATTTGTTTTCTTCCTTGCCGGTGGTGATGTAGTGATGGGTGTTCGCTTCCACATCGGGATTGATGCGCAGCGCCACCGGCGCCGTTTTTCCCAACCTCCTGGCAATTTCGTTTATGACTTCCAGCTCCTGAATGGATTCGCAGTTAAAAGCAAAAATATTGTTCCGAAGCGCCAGTTCAATTTCCCAATCCGCTTTGCCCACCCCGGCAAAGGCAATTTCCTGGGAGGGAAATCCCACCTCCAGCGCCCGCTTGACTTCATTCCCGCTTACACAATCTGCCCCCAACCCGTAATTACGAATCCGTTCCAGAATCCGCTCATTCGCATTCGCCTTCAGAGCATAATGGATTTTATATCCATATTTGTGAGCATACTGCTGCAGCGTTTTTAGAGTCCTCTCCAGCAAATCCAGATCGTAGTAGTAGAAAGGAGTGGGCAACGATTTGAATTTTTCGATTAATTCCGTAGAAAACATCCCAACCTCAAATTAGAAATTCCAAATTACAAATCCCAAATTCCAATATTTTGTTATTTGGAATTTGCGATTTGGGATTTATTACTTGCTACTTTAAAGTTGGAGAGCAGTGCTCCAATTCTGTCCTGTACCTGGCGAATTTGTTTCGCCCGCACCACAAAATGCTCCATCATAATGGAAAAAGCGAGAATTTCTCCATCGGCAGTTTCGGTGTATCCCGATAGGGTGCTGACTCCCCGCAGGGTGCCTGTTTTAGCGTGGAGCTTCCCCTCCGCTGCAGTCCCCAACATCCGTTTTTTCAGCGTCCCATCCCGCCCGGCAATGGGCAGAGAAGCTTGATATTCTGCCTGAATGGGAAAATGCTTGTACATCCAGCGTAACAATTTTACCATAAGTTCGGGTGTAACCACATTGTAGCGCGAGACACCGGAGCCATCTACCATTTCGTAGCGGGTACTGTCGATCCCTATCTCCGCCAGAAATTCTCGCACCACTCTGGTGCCCTTCTCCGCCGAACCCGGTACGCCTTTCAGCTCCGCCCCCAGGGTTTTGAGGAGCATCTCCGCCGAGAGGTTGTCACTGATTTTATTGATGTTGTACACCACCTGGGTTAGTTCCGGAGAGTGATGTTTCACCAGCACCCGGGTATGGGAGGGAGTCGTTCCTTCCCGTACCGTACCGGTAATGGTTACTCCCAGCTCTGCGGCAATTTCCTTAAAACGGGTGCCCACATAGAGAGGAGCATTCAGTACCTCGATGCGGTAGCGTTTGGGGGAGCTCCCCACTGCCATGCCTCCCTGTACCAGAATGGTGTTCTCCGGAGTCACCCATTTGCGCTCGACCTTGAAGTGCCGAATTTGGACAGAGTCGGTAGAATCCACGGAAACCCCACGATTCTCGATTCGCATGTATGCCGTGGGGGGTTCCATCCACACTTTCAGAGAATCGCCCGGTGTTTTACCCGGTTGCACCCACACGGTCACGCAATTATCGTTTACCGCCAGGGCGCTTATGGGAGCAAAATCGGGGGAAGAGGTATCGTCCCACATCCAGCCCTTTCCCCAGTAGAGGCTATCGAAATAACTGGCATCGCACACCAGGTCGCCTTCGATGCGGCGAATTCCCTGGCGCTGGAGCTCCTTCACCATCCAGCGCAGGTCGTCATCGGTTAAATCGGGATTGCCGTAACCTTTCAGGTAGAGTGTTCCCTGAATCACACTATCCCGCAACGCAGCGGAATCTGCCAGTACCTGCGTTTTGAAACGAAAATCGGCACCCAGCCGCGCCAGAGCGGTAGCAGTGGTGAGCAGTTTCAGGTTGGAGGCAGGATGGAATAACTCCCGGGCGTTACGCTGGTACCACACCCGACCACTGTTCACCTCCACCACCTGAATCCCCACCCGGGTTTGCTGAAGCACCGAATCCTGCAAAATCCCATCGATTTGCGCCTGCAAGCGGGCAAGGGGCTCCTGTTGGGCACCGGATTTTAATCCGAGTGTGGTAGCCGCACAGGAGAAGAGAAAAATGAAAGAAACAAAAGTCAGAAATAGTGTTGTTCGTAATCTCCGGGATTTCATGCTGG
Source organism: Calditrichia bacterium (assembly GCA_027039625.1). GTDB lineage: Bacteria > Calditrichota > Calditrichia > RBG-13-44-9 > RBG-13-44-9 > JALXCH01. The sequence continues at coordinate 4,078 of JALWDQ010001014.1, forward strand.
CTCCTGATTTACAGGGTTTCTTTCGTGATTTTTATTCGGCATAAATTCCGGTGCATCTGGCAATCCATTGTTTTTACAAGATGCCTTTTGTCTCTCTCGAAAAGACACAAAATTTCGCCGACCCAATAACTCTAATTTACGTCACCCAAAAAAACTTTTACCAAACCACTGAAACAACATTCCACCTTCCCACCCTATTTCCCCAATCACCCTATTTACCCTATTTCCCTTATTTCCCTTATTTCCCCTATTTCCCCTATCCACCCCATTCATCCTTTCTCCCGAATCCCACCAGTCCCCTTCACCCCCTTTCAGGGAATTCAGGACTTCGTCTCCTCCGATTTAAGTCGCGAGAAGTAATCCCTGGCTGCTTGCATGACCCGGGGCGAAAGCAACAGAGTGGCGGTCATGGTGGGGATGGCCATCAGGGCGTACATTCCGTCAATCAAATTCACCACCACATTGAGCGAGACCACCGAAGCCACCACGATGAGCAGCACATAAAAATAGGTGTACCAGTGCTGGCGCCGGGCTCCCAGGAGAAATCCCAGACATTTGGTGCCGTAGTAGGAGTAGCTAAACATGGTGCTCAAACTAAAGAACAGCACGGCAGCGAATAGAATGTAGATTCCCACTCCGGGAATGGCCTGCTGAAAAGCGCGGGCGGTGAGGGTGACGCCGTTATCGGCAGTGGTTTGCCACACACCGGTTACCAGAATCATCAGTGCCGTGGTGGTACACACGATGATGGTATCGATAAAGGGACCCAGCATGGCCACCAGTCCTTCACGAATGGGCTCTTCCGTTTTAGCTGCCCCGTGCGCCATGGCTTCGGTACCGATGCCCGCTTCGTTGGAAAAAGCGGCCCGCTTGATGCCGGTAATCATAACCACCCACAAAGAGCCACCGGCTACCGCCTTACCGGTGAAAGCATCTTCAAAAATTAAGCGAAAAAAATAGGGGATTTGCTGCACATGGGTGGCCAGCGTCCAGATGGCGGCACCCATGTAGAGAACCACCATTGCCGGAACCAACTTTGCGGTTACTGCACCAATGCGGGTGATGCCCCCGAAAATAACCAGCGACACCAGTGCAGCAATGGTTACACCCGCCAGAAAGTTAAACAGAAACACCGATTCCCCAATCCAGCCGTTGGGGATGAAAATGATATCGCGAATCACCTGCACCAACTGGTTGGCCTGGAAAGCGGGTAGCGCCCCAATGAGCCCTGCCAGGGAGAAGAACACCGCCAGCGGTTTCCACTTCTTTCCCAATCCTTCTACGATGTAATACATCGGCCCGCCCTGAATGTGCCCGGCGCTGTCGCGTCCCCGGTACATAATGGCCAGCGAACAGGTGAAAAATTTAGTGGCCATACCCACCACCGCACTCACCCACATCCAGAACACGGCACCGGGACCACCCACGTAAATGGCAATGGCCACTCCGGAAATGTTACCCATTCCCACCGTGCCCGCCAGCGCCGAAGAGAGCGCCTGAAAATGAGAAATATCCCCGGCGTCTTCGGGATTATCGTATTTACCCCGTAAAATATCCACCGCATGGCGAAAATAGCGGAAGGGAAGCAGGCGGGAATAAATCAGAAAGAACAATCCACCACCCGTAAGCAACACCAGCAGCCAGGGTCCCCAGGCCAGACTGGAAAATTCTGCCAGAATGTGCTCCAATTGCTGCATCAACTACTCGCAACTATAATTTGATACAAAAAAACAAAATATTTTAATTAACCACAGAAGTCACAGAAATACACAGAAAAATAAAAATGCTAAAAAATTTTATTCGTGAAAATTCGTATCATTCGTGTCATTCGTGTTATTCGTGGTTTACAATTTGAACATTGGTATTTGATATTCTCATTTGTTACTTGAAATTTGTTCTTTGGTATTTGGAATCTCTCATTTGTTATTTGGGATTTGTGATTTGGGATTTCTCCATTCCCGAGATAGCCTTGCGC
>JALWDQ010001015.1:0-6043 GCA_027039625.1 Calditrichia bacterium
TGCGCATGGAGATGCTTTTCACCAGATTAATGTACGGCTGGTAAAAGGGTGGCCCGATGCGCCCGTGCACCTTTGCCACAATCTTCATGGTAAAACCGATGAGCAGCATCCCGTAGTTGAAAATGAGAAACAACGAAGCCAGCGCGTAGCCAATTTTTATGAGAACGTCGTGCATGAATATTGCTCCTTCAGAATTCACAATTTTTTAAATACCTCTGGAACCACGAATTACATTTGTGAAATGGAACCACGAATCACAAGAATGAACACGAATGTTGTTTGGTTTCTGATTAAAAATAAATTGCCCTGAATATGATAAAAAATTAAATAATTGAGCCGTAAAGCTTAAAAGTTTATTTAGAAATGTTCTTTCTATGTATAATTTTTTTAGTTCAGAATTTATCATTCTTTTTACCCGTTCATTATCTCAAAAAAATCCGTTTGAAATAATCGTGCTCAATTTATTCTTCTGTTCAGTTAAAATGTGTCGCTCTTACAGAGCTCTCTTTCTAGAAGAATGTTCTTAATCCCAGGGCTTCGCCCTGGGCTAACAGTGTGTGAGTGCTTCGCACTCCTGAGATAATAATGTTTCATTTTCACTCTTTTTTGCATCTTTTTTGGCTTTTTAATCCTATCAAGATATTGCTTTATTTTACAACACCAAATTATGCCAACTTGTACGAACCCGCCCAATTCAAAATTTTTAATTCAAAATTATTAATTCTCCCTGTCGTCCCTACGGGACTTGAAATGGGTGGTGCTTTCTTTTCCCATGGCTTGAAGCCATGGGCTAAAATCTGGCGGCCACTCCGTGGCCTTAATTTTTTGCCCTCGAGCATTAATCAATTTTTACCAAACTCTTTCTAAATTTTTCAGGTTCTCTTTATCTTATTCATCCTGCTAATCACGTAAAACAAAATTAAAATTCACACCAAATTCAATCTTTCATTCCAAGATTTACCCGGAGCTTCACCCTCATCTTTTACCCTATCCACTTTATATACCCTATTTCCCCTATATACCTCTCTACTCTATGCCTGAAATCGTGGACGATTTCATCCCGAAAGCAAACAGGGATGTTTGCGTTTTAGTCGGGATATGCCCCTCTGCCTTTTCCGTGTCCTCTGTGGCTTCTGTGGTTCAAAAATCCTGTTCATCCTGTTTATCCCGTCAAATATCTAAACGGCAACGAAGTAAATAATCACCGCAAAAATGAAAATGAACAGGGCATAGGTCTGGCCGTTTCCGGTGTACATTTGCCGCAGCACCCCGGCCGTGGTGTGCGTCCATTCGCTCACAGCCGCCCAGAAGCGCTTCACCAGCGGCTTCAGGATGGGGGCCATGGCACGGGTGTAGGGCGTAAAGAACTGCCAGGCGTAGTGGGTGCTTTCCGGCCGCTCCGGCTTCTCTCCCGCAAAAACAATGTTAAACGGCTTCACCTTTTGCGGACGCGGCACCAGGAAGATTTCATAAATAAGTAACACCACAAAAATGGCGCCAATAACAATCATGGTCAGGGTGCCGTTCCAGTAGCCCAGGGTACTGTGGGCGGTGAGGTGATCCCAGCGCAGGGTGGGTTCAAACACCGGAGCAATGATGGCGGAAATGGGTCGCAGCAGCAGTTCCGGGCGAATGGAATAAATCATGATGAAAGCCATCAGGATGTACTGCGGAACCAGAAACCAGCCCGGCGCCTCTTTAATTTTCAGATGCTTCGGCTTGGGAATCCCCAGGAAAATGCTGTGAATGAGACGGTAGCAGTACAGGAACGCTATAGTGCTGGCAAAAAACGCCACTCCCGTTTGCAGGTACCAACCTTTTTCGATGAGCGCTTCGTAGAGCAGCCACTTGCCACCGAAACCGGTTAACGGAGGCACCCCGGAAAGGGCGATGATGCCCATCATGACCGAGACGAAGGAGAACGGCATGCGTTTGATGAGGCCGCCCATTTCGTACATGTTGCGGGTGCCGGTACGGTACACCACTCCCGCCACCGCCAGGAAGAGCAATCCTTTAAACAGCAGATGGTTCAGGGTGTGCCACAGCGCCGCCGCCCAGCCCAGATGACTCATGGCAGCCAGACCCAGCAGAATGTACCCCACCTGTCCCACACTGGAATAAGCCAGCAACCGTTTGGCATCCTCCTGAAACACTGCAAACAGGGTGGCAAACAGGGCGGTGAGTACCCCAATCCAGCCCAGAATGGTATTTAAAGGAAGTGCACCGAGTTGGGGCATTCCCATGTACACAAACAGTACCACAAAGCCCAGAACACCGGCTTTGGAGAGGATTCCCGAGATGAGCGGGGTGGCGTCGTCTTCCGCCTCGCTGTAAGCGCCCGGAGCCCAGATGTGCAGCCCCAGAGCCGCAATTTTCACCAGAAATCCCAGAGAAATGAGCAGATACACCAGCGGTGCGGCATCTCCGGCGTTGCGCAGTACTTCCATGCCCAGGGATTCCGGCTGCGCGGCGTGTGCCAGAGCAAAACCGGCCAGCAAGAGGTAAGCGCCTCCCACGCTGAACAGGACATAGATTAGCGCCGGAGTTCGCGCCTTTTTACCCCGCAAAATCAGCAAATAGGAAGAAACGGTCATGAACTCCCAGGCGAAGAAGAACTGCAGCAGGTTCTGCGCCAGCGCCAGATTGGAGAGGGCACCCAGCATGAGCAGCATCAGGGGGTAGAAGCCCACCGAGCGGTTGTTACGGTGCAGCGTGGCGATGAGCATCACCGAACCACCGCCCAGGAAAAGCAGGTTGAAGTAATAGGCAAATCCCTGCAAATCCGGCAACACCCGGGAAGCGTACAGTGCTACCGCCAGAATGGTGAGCGCTCCTTTTAACCGCGCTGGGAGCCAGTCCAGCACAAACAGCAGGGCAGCGCCAAAGAGCGGCAGGAAGAACAGGTTGCTGTAAGGCATGCTGTGCAGGGAAGTTAAGTAACCGGCAGCCAGTGCCAGCCCGGCAAATATCCACAGCGCCACACTGCGCTCGAAATGGGCATCGGGCAATTCCGCGACTTCTTCCTGCTCCCCGCGGATGGCGTAACCGAACCAGCGCAGCAGGTACACCGCTTCCAGCAGGGAACCCACCAGCAGAGCAGCAATCCAGCCCCACAGGCTTTTTTCCGCCAGCGCCATCACCAGCGACCACTTCCCCCAGAATCCTGCAAAAGGCGGAAACGCCAGCAGAGCGAGCACAAACAGCCCCATCAGGAACTGGTAGTGGGGTTTGCCTCGCAGCACGCCCCATTCCCGGACGGAGTCCCGCTTCACTACCCCCGCCAGCCAGTAAAGCCCGGCTTTGGCGAAGAAGTGGTTAAAGAACAGAGCAGCCAGGATGAAGGCAAAACGGTGCAGGTTGCCCTCCAGATAAAATCCCAGCCCCAGGGTTGCCAGCAGCAGTCCCATCTGCCCAACGGACGAATAACCCAGCATACGGGTGGTGTGTTGCTGCTTCAGACCCATCAGATTACTGACCACAAAGGTGGTCATTCCCGCAGCGGCGGCAATCAGGAACCAGGTGTTTCCTGCCAGGGGCAACACTTTGTACAACGCAAAAAAGATAGCACCGGAACTCCCCGCCGAAATCATGGCGGCAATACCGGGATGCGCTCCCTGGTACACATCCAGCGCCCAGCCGTTGGCCGGGAACTGTTTCATTTCAATGAAAAACGAAAACAGCAGCATGAACAGCGCCACCGCCACCACCGGCGCCCCGCTCCGCAGGGCAGCGCTCCGGAGCATTCCGTCGATGTTCAGGGTGCCGCTCACACTGTACAGAAAAATAATGCCCAGCAGCAAAAAGATGGAAGCCAAACTGCCAGCCAGCATGTACTTGAAACCCGCCGAGAGGGAGTTCAACCTTAAATCCATGCCGATGAGGGCATAGCTGGCAATGGAGGTAATTTCCAGGAACACAAACAGGTTGAAGATGTCGCGAGTCATCACCAGTCCGTTCATTCCCAGGGTAAAGAGCAGAAAGAGCACCCGCCCGCGAATGCCCACCTCGTTCAGATAACGCAGCAGATACAGAGCACCGGCAAACGCCAGCAAATTAATGCCGGTAAGCAGAAGCGCTTCCTGCAGCCCCATCTGCAAATTAATGGAGAGCGGCGGTTTGACCCCGGCGGTGAAAATCTGTACCGGAGCCGTTCCCTGCAACACAAAGGCGTACAGCCACTGGGCAGAGATGAAGGTAAGGAAGGCCGTCGTCGCCAGGAAGATCAGGTTAACCACGGTTTTTCCCAGTCGGTCGAACAGGGGGAGCAGGAATGCTACACCCAGTGCTGTGGCGATAATATAAATAGGAGCTACCATTTCAAATCCCTGTAGTCACTTATGTCCAATGAATGTTTACGCTGGTAAAGCCGGATGACGAAGGTAAGCATCAGCGCGTTTACCGCGACCCCGATGACGATGGCCGTGAGCACCAGCGCCTGGGGAACGGGATCCACCACCCGGTGGACGGCATCCTGCAGAGGGACAGCCGCATCCAGAATAGGTGCCGTGCGCCCCTTCAGGTACCCGATGGCAATCATCACCAGTTGCAGACCGGTTTCGGCAATGGCAATACTCAACACCATCTTAATCATATTCCGCCGGGTCACCAGTCCCCAGAAGCCAATCACCATCAAAATGAAACCAATTCCTAAAACCAAAATCATAAATCAATCCTTTAACTTTTAACCGGATTCTCCTGATTTAAAAACCACAGAAGATATTTAAACCACAAAAGTTATGTAAACCACAGAAGATACAGAAGACACAGAAATAAAAATGAATTTTATTTAAAGCTAAATTATTCAAAAAACCAATTTTCTCAATTTTTTTAAACATAATCTTAATACAGCATTCTATTTTATGTCCTTATGTCCTTATGCTTTATGCCCTATGCCCCTATGTCCTTGCAATCCCTTCAATACACCCTTCCTAACCGATCTTCATAAAATCCCCTGAACCGGAATATTCATTCCTTCAAATTCTCCAGAATGCCCGCTAGCTCGGTGCCCACTTTTAATCCGATGAAGGTGTAGATAATGGGAATAGCACCGGCGCTCAGGATTTTGCCGTACTCACCCAGCGGCAGAATGCGATTGTCCAGAAAACCGCCTGCCAGTATGATGCCCAGGATACCCACCAGCACGTACCCGGCACCGGAGATGGACTCTACCACGTTTAGAATGGCGTGTTTGAGCTGGTAATCCGGGTAGGCCAGGAAGAGCAGCAGCACTGCCGAAGCAATGACGGCGCCTCCCTGGAAGCCTCCGCCGGGAGAGAGGTGCCCGTTAATAAAAATGTAGGCTCCAAACATCACGATGAAAGGGGTGAGCAGAGCTGTTCCGGTGGTCAGGATTTCGCTGGCTTTCCGGTACTCCCGGCGGCGCATTTTCTTCTCCCGCCGACGCAGCAACACCGCCACACCGGTGGCTGCCAGAAACAGCACACTCACCTCGCCCAGCGTATCCAGGCCGCGGTAGGTCACCACAATGGCGGTAACCAGATTCACCGCACCCAATTCCTGCGGTTCGCGCTGGACGTAATCCCGCGCCACGCCAATGAGTTCCCCGTTGGACTGCCAGTTCGCCAGCAACTGAAAAAGCATGAAGCCCATCACGAGCACCACGATGAGGGAGACGGCTCGTTTAATCATGCTCCACCTCCTCGCCGCGGGTTTTCTTTACTGCATACAGGAAAATCACCGTGGAGAGGCCTGCTCCGATGGCGGCTTCGGTCATGGCCACATCCGGTGCCGCCAGAATGAGATAAAACACGCTGGCAAACAGGCTTACCAGTCCCGCTGCCACTACCGCCGCTGCCAGATTGCGGCTGTACACCGCCACCAGCGCCGCAATAATCATGGCAATTCCTAACAACACCGCCAGTACGGTTATCATGGTTCGTCCTCCTCATTTTTCTGCGCCTGTTCTGCCCGCTCGGCCTCCGCCAGTTTATCCTCCACCGTTTTATCCGTTAAGGGAATACCCACAAAGTGCGCTGCCCGCGCCAGGGAGTGGGAGGAAATGGGGTTGGTGGTTACCGCAAAA
>JALWDQ010001016.1:0-1964 GCA_027039625.1 Calditrichia bacterium
GGGCAGCGTTCGTAACAAGACCGGCACAAAATGCCTCCATAAGGTAAACAGGTGGTAGTATCGATTTTCGCTACGCCCATGCGCACTTCGCGCTTGTCGGTAATGGGCTCCAGAGCACCCGTAGGACACACCTGGGGGCATTTCATACACAGGTAACAGGGAATATCCCTTGCGTAAATATAAGGAGTCCCCATTTTTAATCCCCACTCCCCGTGGGCCATCTTGATGGAATCGTAGGGACACACCTCTTCGCAGCGACGACAACGAATACATTTATCTTCGAACTCTTCCTCCGGTACTGCGCCTGGTGGTCGCAAAGGATAATGAATCGTGGCTATCTTCTGCAACAATTCTAACAACATCGCTCTCACTCCGCGTTAATTCTGCGACATATCTCCGGAGGAACTCTCCTCGTCCAATTCAAAATTAACATAGGCCGGATAAATTCCCAGAATTCCTTGCACGTTCTTAGAAATATTATCCGTTAACTGTTCCAGTTCTTTCGAGGTCTCACCCTCGAATACAGCGATAATGATGTTTCCTTTATGGACACCGTAAGTTGTAACCTGCTCCATGGCATCCAATTTGTTTAAAACATCCTGGGTCAATTCGTTTTTCGTATAAATCACCACACCCGCTATCGGCATAATTCCCTCACTCGGTTTTCATGTCCACCACAATGGCAGGAGTCTCTGTGGGACACACATATACGCAGACTCCACAGCCGGTACAATATTCTTCCACCACTTCGGGTTGTGCCTGGGCGTTAAACCGAATGGCCTTTCCCGAAAGGGGACAATTATTCACACAAGCCTGGCAAAAATGTCCCTGATACGCTAAACACAGCTTCTGCGATATCCGGGCAACCCCCAACGGCTCATCTTTGCGGCTCACTTTCAGTGCGTCGGTATGGCAGGCCGCAATACAGGGGAAATCTTCACACAGGTAACAGGGTTGTCGCCGGGGTTCAATTACCGGATACCCTTCTAGCACATGCCCATCTTTGCGCACCACCTGCAAGGCCAGATGCGGACAGGCGGATACGCACTCGTAACACTGATCGCAGCTCTTCAGGTAATGGGAAAGGCTTTCGGTTCCCGGTGGTAACAGATACTCCGCATTCCTCTGCGGCCGAGGTTGCTGACCTCGGGAAAAATGTCCCTTGAACAAACTGAAAGCTTCTCTAAAAAAATCCTTACGGCTGATATTGGAGTCCATTGTATGAGATATTTCACCTCACCAATTCTATGCTTGTCCCATCCAGATTAAATTCCACCCCGAATGGAAGACATCCGGGGTGGAGGGTACGAACCAAGAGGAGCTTTCCTGCATCAGGCTTTGCGTACGCGTGCTGCGCACACCTTGTATTCCGGTTCCTTGGAGCCCGGATCAAAAGCGTCAATCGTCAGGACGTTGGCCATCCATTCATCCCAATGCCAGGGGATAAAGATGGTACCCGGTTTGGGACGATCGATGACGCGCGCTTCAATTTTCAGTTTACCACGACGGGTTTCCACATAAACCTGATCTTTGTCGGAAATACCCAGTTTTTTAGCATCATCGGGATTAATCTCCACGTAGGCCTTGGGCACTGCACGATTCAGTTCCGGTACGGTTCCCGTCATGGTGCGAGTATGCCAGTGTTCCAGAACACGCCCGGTGGAAAGTGCCAGCGGATATTCGGCATCGGTAGGTTCTTCCGGACCCTTATCGGGACGCGCCCACACAATTGCCTTACCATCCGGTTTGCCATAGAAGTACATCCGGCGTCCCTTCTTCTTCTCTTCCGGCAGGGCATCGAAAATAGGATCGCCTTTGGTGTAGCGTTTGTAGGTTCCGGGATGGTCTTCGCTGGGTACCGGCCAGCGCAATCCGCGTACTTTCTTCAACCGACGGTAGGTCGCACCGCTCAGATCCATATCCGTGCCTTTGGTCAAAATCAGGTATTCGTTCCAGATATCCTC
>JALWDQ010001017.1:0-1962 GCA_027039625.1 Calditrichia bacterium
ATGTGCCCGGAAAAGCAGCCGCCGCACCCCCCTGGCCGGTTCTTCCAGGATTCGGGTGTTTGTGGTTTGCAGCCCCAGGTTTTGCAGCCGCTCCATTTCCACGCGGTTGTGAATCAGTTCTCCCAGAGCTATAAGCGGCTTGCCGGCGCGGATGTCCTCTTCGGCCATACGGATGACCCGCCGCACTCCGCTACAAAATCCCGCTCGTGGATCGATAAGAACTTTCATGCCACTTCAGCCCGGTTTGATTTTCTGTCCAGAACCAGTTCCAGCGCCCGTACCGGACACACCCATACGCATTTACTGCAGTTGGTGCATCCTTCCTGGTCGATGATGAGGGCATGGAGGGTGAGGGTCATGACGTTCTCCGGACACACGCCCAGGCAGGTACCGCACAAATCGCATTTCTCGGCATCAATCTTTATCATGAAAAATTCCCCTATTTTCTTAAGCGTTCTATTTATTGCCGTAAAATTACAGAGAATTTACCGAAGAGAAAAGTGAAAAAGGGAAATGATTTCCGTGTCGGAAGGGAATGAGAACATGAGATTCTACCGGAATTTCCGAGAAGTAACGGTAAATTTTTACGAAGAGAAAACCGTGTCAGGAGGTTGGAATTGTTTCCCCGGCATCGGGGTGGGTGGATGATTGTTCTTCCCGAAGAATCTGGAGAAACAGTTCGGGGCGATTGGTGATAATCCCATCGATACCCAGACGGATGAGCCGTCGCATTTCCCGTGGATCGTCCACCGTCCATGCGTACAATTTTTCCCGGCGCTGCTGTAACCGGTGCAGGTAGGCCGGGTTAAGAAGCTTGAAACGAGGATGCAGAGAGCCCACATGTTGCCCATTTAACAAAAACATGCTGGAACGGTTGCTAAAGATATACCCCACCTTGAGCTCACCGTCCATCTCCAGAATTCTTTTTAAAACAAAGGGATTGAAAGAAGAGAAAATCACGTTTTCCCGGGTGCCGGTATGCTCTACAATTTCCACCACTTTTTTCTCGATGGGATACCGGGCGAAGAATTCTTTTTTAATATCGATGATAATTTTAAGTTGCCGACCGAGCGTTTCCAGCACTTCGGTGAGGGTGGGGATTTTTTCCGGGGGAAAATCGTTCTGGTGTAGAAGAAGATGGCGAATTTCTTCCAGTTCCATTTTTCGCACTTTACCGGGAATTCCCGTCATTCGCTGGGTGAAACGATCGTGGAAGACAATCACCTGTTCGTCGGCGGTGAGGCGCACATCCAGCTCAATTCCGTCACAGCCCAGTTCCAGTGCTTTACGGAAAGCGCCCATGGAGTTTTCCGGAGCAAAGCTGTTTGCTCCTCGGTGGGCAAAAACAAGAGGAACGTGCACGAGGAACTCTCCCGGTTATTCACTAAATCTGGATACAAAATAGTGAATGAGTCCTGGAAATGCAAATTCCTTGAAATTTGCCACGCATCATGGACTGGGCAAGAAACCGCCTGGTTGGGGGCTGACACAAATTCCATGTGGTAGATTAAGTGTCCAGTTCTAAGGTGAACAGATCTTTTGCCAGAGAAACCGGTCCCTGGAAGTACTTCTGGGCTACCTTCAGCGTATGGTCATTCACTGTCCCGGGATAGAAATGGGTGAGAACCAGCTGTTTGGCGCCTGCTTCCTGAGCAATTTTGGCTGCCAGGCTGGGGGAAAGGTGCCCCTCTACCGCCCGTTCGTCCGGAAAAGAACATTCCAGAATGGCCACATCTGCTTCGCGACTCAGGCGAATGAGCTCCTGGCAATAACCACTGTCGCCGGAAATGGAAATCACCTTTCCGTTAATTTCGAAACGAAATCCCACACTTTCATTTTTGTGAATTACTTTTCCCCAGATGAGGCGAAAACCGGGAAAATCCAGCAGCCGCCGTTTGAGTTCGTAGTATTTAAAATATTCGGAGTTGGAGTGCATCCATTTTCCGTAAGCAATTTCCAGAC
>JALWDQ010001018.1:0-6023 GCA_027039625.1 Calditrichia bacterium
CGGCGGTACAATCGGACTCCAGGTGGCCAGTTTAGGAATGCCCGGCGGTACAATCGGACTCCAGGTGGCCAGTTTAGGAATACCCGGCGGTACAATCGGGCTCCAGGTGGCCAGTTTGGGAATACCCGGCGGTACAATCGGGCTCCAGGTGGATAAATTGGGCATCTTTGTGATGAGGCCATCATTTGCTACACTATTGGTAGCGGATAAATTGAGGGATAAAAATAACAAAATTGCCAAAATCCCGCTTACACTAATAGTCATTATCCTACGCATACCAATCCTCCATAATTATTTATTGAAATAGTTATTGATATCCATATTTTTTAGTTTCTCAAAAACTTCTGTATGGGAATTTTTTATAGCCCACTTCATTAAATCGGATAATCTGACAAAAATACCTTTACGTCCATTGCGTGAAAAAGGGATATGGTTAGATCGTAGTTTGCGATACACACTTATTTGGGATTTAAGCTCAAAGATTTCTTTTAAATCGGGAATAGCAAGAATAGGATCATAGTTTTCAATTTTTTTGATGTACCAATAATAGTTGCTTTTCTTAAATGCGCCAAATATATTTCCCCGTTGCGCATGGCGCCTCAGGGAATGTCCCCGGTTGGCAGGTGAGTTCTTTAAAATTCTTGCCTCATCCAACCACCGGGCAGCCATAGGTAGTGAAACCATGTTAATATTCTCGATTCTCATGCGATATTGTAAAAAATTGTTAATTTTCGCAATCATAACTCAATTGCAATATAGATTTTCCCGAGAAATATTGACAAACTATCGAAAACAAGGTTAATATCTGTATTGAGTTGTAAAATATGCAATCATTTTTTAAGCCATTTCCACCTTTATTGGGGAGGATTTCATGCAAATTCAGGATCGGATTGTGCTGGTAACTGGAGGGGCAGTGCGGGTGGGGCGCACCATCGCCTTACATCTGGCCAGGAAAGGGGCTAAAATTGCCCTTCACTTCCGCCGAAATCCGGAAAAAGCTCGCCAAACGCTACAGGAAGTACAAACCATCCAACCAGAGAGTATTCTGGTGCAGGGTGATCTCCGCTTTCGTCGAGACTGGGAGTCCATGAAGGAGACGATTCTGAAGCAGTGGGGCCGCATCGATGTTCTGGTGAACAATGCCGCAATCTTCTATCGCACCCCGTTTTTCGAAATTCAAGACGAAGACTGGGACAATTTTATGGACAGCAATCTTAAAAGTGTATTCTTAGGTGCGCAGGTCATGGGCGAGGTTATGGTGCAGCAGAAAGAAGGAAAAATCATCAATATTGCTGATGTAGCGGCGGAAACCGTCTGGAGTGAATATATTCCGTATTGTGTGTCCAAAGCCGGGGTGCTGGCTTTAACCCGGGGATTGGCTAAGGCACTGGCTCCCCATGTTCTGGTGAATGCCGTGGCGCCCGGCACTGTACTTTTGGCCGATTCCTACGATGAAGAGGAAGAAAATCGCCTGATAGAGCGTACCCCTCTCAAACGAATTGGCACCCCGGAAGACATTGCTCGAACCGTTGCTTTTTTAATTGAGGGAAGCGATTTTATTACCGGTGCGGTTATCCCGGTGGATGGGGGGCGCTCTTTAACTTAACGGATTATAATTGCCGCTTTTTAATCAGGCGGGCTCCTTTGCGGGAGGTTTCGATGCGGGTTCCATCCCGCAGTATTAACAGCAACCGCCCCGAACTCCAGGGATGTGCTTCTTTGATATACTCGAAATTCACAATGGCTGAACGATGCACCCGAATGAATTTGTCGGGATTTAAAAATTTCTCCAGTTCCCCCAGGGAACGTGAAAGAAGATATTTCTCCCCGCTTTCTGTGTACACCAAACTATAATCTTCCTGGGCTTGAATCCAGCTAATTTGGTGCGCAGAAATCATTTTCAAATGATTCCCCTTTTTCACCAGAAAATGTTCCCGATAGCCCGTCACCTGGTGCACGTATCGGAGAAGTTCCTGATAGTTCAGCTCCCGGGAAATGTTCTGCAATTGTTTCCGGGCTTTCTCCACAGCCTGGTGAAAGCGTTCCTGACTAAAGGGCTTAAGTAAATAGTCGATGGCACAGGCTTCGAAAGCCTTGAGAGCGTATTCGTCGTAAGCAGTGCAAAATATGACGTATGGTGGAGAAGGCAGGGCTTCCAGCAACTCGAATCCGTTCATTCCCGGCATTTGAATATCCAGGAAAAGCAGATCAGGCGAAATTTTGGGGATTTCTTCCAGCGCTTTAAGAGGGTGTCCAAATTCCGCAACGATTTCGATATCTGGTTCCTGCTCCAGATATTCTCGGATAACCAGGCGCGCTAATTCTTCGTCGTCAATTATGGCTGCTTTAATCATACTACCTCACCGGAAATATTTTGGGGAATCTCAATGTTTACGCTATATTTTCCCGTAGTTTCCCGTTTTGCGGTGAAACGAAAATTCTGCCCAAACAAATTTTCCAACCGTTCTTTTAGATTTTTTTGCCCGAGGCCGTGTGGATTCTGAGCAGAAACCTCTGCGGAATAGTCTTCGGGAAGATCGTTGGTTAACTGAACATGAATCGTGTCCTTTTTCGTGAAAATGTTTAGTTCAATGGTTCCACCGCGGGGAATCCGAGAAATTCCGTGTTTGATGGCATTTTCCAGCAAAGGCTGGAGCAAGATGGCGGGGAAAGGCTGATTCAACAGAGACTCTTCCACTTTTTCCCGATAGAGTAACCGCTCTCCCAGCCGAATTTTCTCCAGATTCAGATAGAGGTGGGCAAAATGAAGTTCCTCCTTTAATGGAACCAGAGTCCGTTTTTGTGTGTTGAGTGAAATACGCAACAATTCGGAGAGGTTAAAAAGCACCTGCCTGGCTCGGGAGGTGTCTCGCCCAATCAGCGCATTTAAAGAATTCAAAACATTGAAGAGAAAATGGGGATTGATCTGGTTTTTTAGTACTGCCAGCTGCGCCTCCCGTACCAGTAATTCCATCCGTGCCATCTGAGCCTGTTTCGCCTGAATTTCGCGGTGATAAATTAAGGAATAGTACCCACCGATGACCATGAGATAAAACGTTACTCCCACTGGAAACTGCCAACCCGCTATCTCGAAGGGATTCATCATCTGGAAGAACATTTCCCGGAAAACAGCATAAAGGAATAAACCGGAAAGCCCTAACCAGATGAGTGAGTAAAAAATCGCTCCTATAAAATGCAGTACAATAAAAAGGATGCGAGGAAATCGGTCGAAACGAAGCCAACGGCACACCGGCCACAGCAATAAGCTCAGCAGGAAGAGGGGGATGGTGGAGAAGAGAGAATTAAAAAATCCAAAGATAAGCAGAGTGTGAATCACCCTGGCGAATACAATACCATAAAAAATATTCCAGAAACCCCAGAAGATGAGGTTGTATTTTAGGACTTCTTTGAACCGTACCTTGGGAATGTGCTGCTGCGTTTCTACCGATGAATATTGACTGATTTTCATTTCCGTTGATTTTTATTAAAGTGTAAGAAGAACAATACGCCCGTCAGGAACCATCCGGTACCTGACGGGAACATTGGATATGTGCCTCCACTAATTTTTTCCTGAATATGAAACCAATTATAATTTACGGAACCCTCCCATTCCAATGAGCAATTTAAAATAGGCTCCATCCCAGCCTACATCCGGGCCGCCGGATATCTCAACGGTATTCATTCTCCAGGAAGATTTGGCGGGCATGAGCAAATAACCGAGACGGATTCCCAGGATGATCCCCCCTTTATTTACCGGAGAGAAATTAATCAGATATTCTGCACCCAGCGATAAATTAATAATGAAGCCGCCTTTTTCCAGAAGTGTTTCGTTTTTAGGGTCTTGTAACACCTGGTGGAAGGAAGGAGTCTCGCTGGTACTGGTCATGCGGATGTTCATGGCGCCTCCCCCCAGTCCTAATAAGGGATAGAGGAAAAAATTCTCGGAGCTGAATAGGATGTATCCCAGATTAAAAAAGCCCATTCCTCCCATAATCTGGTTACGGAATCCCCGGGAAGTGACCGCTTTGCCGCTCAATCCGTAACCTTCGCCGCCGATGAGAAAATGACGAAAAATCCAGTGGCCACCACCACCCAGGCTGAGAAAATCCGGAGAGAACGATTCAAACCTTGCTCCTTCGTACTGAGAATTCAGGGAAGAAAGTGAGACATGGTTCATCCCAATCATGAAATATCCACTGCCGCCAACCAGAGAGGCAAAACCCGCCTGAAGAGAACCCCTTAAAATAAATGCCAGAATTAATGTCATTAGATAAATTTTTATTTTCATGATGCACCTCCTTTTTTTAATCTGTCCCCGAAAATGGCTCAAAGTTATCGGGTATTTTCTGCCATGTTGTTCTTTTGTTTTTCGATTTCCGGTAAAAGATATTTCCGAACAAATTTGTAATTTGGAGAAATACGAAGTGCTTGCTGACAGTAGCTTTCGGCAATCTGGAGGCTATCTGCATCCAGTGCCAGGTAGGCAAGCCAGCCGTACACATCGCGTTTTCCCCAATCCGGATAAAGAGAATCGGGGGGCTGGTAGGTGCGAAACAGGTGCATGGCTTTCTTCAGATGTGCTCGGGCTTTATCCTTCCCGCCACCAAATAAGCGAGGCGTAAAAATTAAATTGATGCCTGCCAGAAGTTGAATGCGAGGATTATCCGGCTCCAGTTGAAGGGCTTTACCCAGGGCAACTCCGCCCCGGGGACCCAGGTAAATACCACTAAACGGGTGGAAGCCGATTTTTCTCCCATAACAACTGCTAAGCAGGGCATAAGCCTCTGCAAAATCGGGATTTAAATCGACACACAGTTTTAAATGCTCGATGGCGTCATCCAGATACCTCTCGGCACTGTCTTTCTGGGAATGGAATAAGTTGATCAAATTATAGTCCGCCAGGGCGATGTAATACTGGCGCAAGAACTCCTTATCCCGGGCAACTGAGGTGTTCAGTAGCCGGGTGCGCGCTTGTTTTAACAAAGCAGGATCTTCCTGCTCCACACCTTTCATCAACTCGTTTTTCAACATCAGAAGAGAAGAAGTGGCGGCGGTCAGGAGCACAGCGGTTAAAAGGACTCCGCTGATGAAACCAATGCGTAGTTGCGTTTTCATTTTTTTCCTCCAATAAAATTTAGAAAACAAAGTTGTTTTAAAAAAGCGACCTTTTAATAGAACCTTATCTTACGGTATAAATTTATATTTTCCCGAGAGGTTTGTCAGTAAAAACTCGATGAATGGCATTTTTTAGAGAGGAATGCTCGTATTAACCGGATGGTTGGTTGTCTGATTTCCCGATTGCCTCCGGGTGGTAATTGTTTAAATCTCTTTTTTCCATCCGGGTACCGGATTAAATTCAACTTTGTGGAAATTAAATAAGGAGGCCCTTCGTATGTATTCTCTTTCCCGAAAAAAATTGCAATTTGGGATATTGTTAAAACCAATGCCGATGGTTGTGTTGTTATTTTTGGGGCTGGTTTTTCAGCTTCGGGTGTGGGCGGCGACCCCACTGACGGCCGAAGATATTTTGAAGATGCAATATGTCACCTCTGCGAAAATAAGTCCCGACGGGCAATGGGTGGCTTACACGCGGCGCGTACCCCGAAAGGCGACGGACGAACCCGGTTCGGCTTACAGCGAATTGCATGTGCTTTCCCTTAAAACCGGTGAGTCGTTTCCCTTTATTACCGGGAAGGTGAATGTCCATGGTATCGAGTGGCGTCCGGATGGGAGTAGCATTGCCTTTTTAATGAGCCGGGGCAAGAAGGCCAAAACGCAGGTCTGGATGATTCCCCTCGCCGGGGGAGAGGCCATCCAGATTACCCATTCCCCCACCAGCGTTTCGGAATTTCACTGGAATCCCAACGGGGAGGAAATTGGCTACCTGGCCGTAACACCACCATCAAAAAAGGAAAAATTCTTAAAGGAAAAAGGGTTTCATTTCATTTATTTTGAAGAGGACTGGAAGCACCGGAATTTGTATGTGCAAAAGGTAGGAAAGTACACTGCTCAGGGAGAACCCC
>JALWDQ010001019.1:0-19178 GCA_027039625.1 Calditrichia bacterium
CATAAAAGTTGGGGGTATATAGGGTGTATAAGGGGAATAGGGTAGGGGGCAAAGGGCTTTTGTTTTTAGTGAAAAATAAAAGATGTATTTGATTCGTGCCTATTCGTGAAATTCGTGGTTAGTATTAAAAATTTGTATTTGGAGATATGTTTTTCGGGATTTGATGTTTTGAAGGGAACTTTTTGGTTTGTTATTTTCAAAAAATCTAATTTTTTAATAAATGACGTATCTACCCTATCCAATGTTCTTTCCGGATTTCCCTACGGAAAGAGTTGTTTTCCTGTTCAATTCTCTGTAATTTTAAATTTGTGCATAGAAAAGGACAGGAAATAGCTCTTTGAAAAAAACAAAAACAACTCCCAAAAAGGCGGGGGTTACCCCGCTGATGCAGCAATATCTGGAAATTAAAGCCCAGTACCGGGATATGATATTGCTGTATCGCATGGGAGATTTTTACGAAACGTTCTACGACGATGCCAAAATCGTTTCCCGGGTGCTGGGAATTGCTCTCACCAAACGTTCCCATGGCAAGAGCGCCCCGGTACCGCTGGCAGGTTTCCCGTACCACGCACTGGATGCGTACCTCCCCAAACTGATTCAGGCCGGGCATAAGGTAGCCATCTGCGAGCAGGTGGAAGATCCCAAACTGGCAAAAACGGTGGTAAAACGAGAAGTTATTGAGGTTGTCACCCCGGGAACGGCTCTTTCCGATAAAATCCTGGAAAATAAAGCCAACAATTTTCTGGCTGCGGTGGTGGTGGAAAAAGATCGCTGCGGAATAAGCTACTGCGATATTTCCACCGGAGAATTTTATTTGAGCGAAGTGGCACTAAACCGCATGGTGGATTACTTTCAGCAAATTTCACCGAAGGAGATTCTAATTCCCTCCACCCGGGCGGAAGAAACGCAGGCGCTGTTTCACAACCGGCTGGAGAGTGTTTTCACCCGGTTAGATGATTGGGTATTTCAGCACGCCTACGGTTACGAAATTCTCAAACAGCATTTCAACACGCCCAATTTAAAAGGATTTGGAGTAGAAGAGAGCGAACTGGGAGTACGGGCCGCCGGTGCCATCATGCACTATCTCAAAGAAAATTACCAGACTAACTTAAGCCACATCTCCCGGGTCGCTTACCTCTCTCTGGACGATTACATGGTGCTGGATAACACCACCCGCCGCAATCTGGAAATTACCAGTTCCCTGTGGGGCGGCAGCAAAGAAGGTACCCTGATTGCCATTCTGGACGACACCCGCACTCCTATGGGCGGGCGGCTTTTGAAACGCTGGATTACCCACCCCCTCATTCGCTTACCGGCGATTCACGAACGGCTGGAGAAAGTAGATGCCTTTTTCCAGCAGGGAGCATTGCGGGAGAAGGTGCGGGAGTTGCTCTCCCAATTTGCCGATCTGGAACGCTTGCTCAGCCGCATCGTAACCGGACGAGCTAATCCCCGCGACCTTGTGGCACTGAAAAATTCCCTCAAACTCATTGAACCCATTGCGGAACTGCTCCAGTCCCAGAACCATCCCGCTCTCTCCGAATATTCCCGGGCTCTGCAATCCATGTCCCGGGTGGTGGAATTAATCGAGCGTGCCATTGTGGATGCGCCTCCCCTCAATTTAAAAGATGGGGGCATTATTCGAGAAGGCTACAACAGCGAACTGGACGAATTGCGCCGCATCAGTCGTGATGGCAAAAGCTGGCTGGCTCAGGTACTGGAAAACGAACGTAAAAAATCCAATATTCCTTCCCTCAAATTGGGCTACAACAAGGTGTTCGGGTACTATTTCGAGGTTACCAATGCCCATAAGGACAAAGTACCGGAATATTTCATTCGCAAACAAACCCTGGTGAATGCCGAGCGATACATCACTCCCGAGCTAAAAGAGTACGAAGACAAAATTCTGGGTGCAGAGGAAAAGATCGCCAGTCTGGAGTACGAGCTTTTTCAGCAGATTCGCCAGGAGGTCGGCAGTTACGGAGAGGGGATTCGCCACAACGCCGGGTTGATTGCCGAAATTGACGTGCTGGCGGCGCTGGCAGAGGTGGCACGGCGCAATCGGTACGTCAAACCGGTAGTGGACGATTCCACCCGAATTTACATTAAAGACGGGCGCCACCCCGTGGTGGAACAACTGCTTCCCCCCGACGAGCCCTTTATCGAAAACGATACCGAACTGGACAACGAACATACCCAGATTATCATCCTTACTGGCCCCAATATGAGCGGAAAATCCACCTATTTACGGCAGGTGGGACTCATCTGCCTGCTGGCACAAATCGGTAGTTTTGTCCCCGCCAGCGAGGCCCAAATTGGGGTGCTGGATCGCATCTTCACCCGGGTGGGTGCCTCGGATAATCTGGCTTTCGGCGAAAGCACCTTTATGGTGGAAATGCTGGAAACTGCCAACATCCTGAATAACGCCACGCCGCGCAGCCTGATTATTCTGGACGAAATCGGTCGCGGTACCTCCACCTTCGATGGTCTCTCCATCGCCTGGGCGGTAACGGAGTATCTTCACAATAACAAAAAAGTGGCGGCAAAAACCCTGTTTGCCACCCATTACCACGAACTGACAGAACTGGCCAACCTCTACCCGCGCATTAAAAATTACCGGGTGAAGGTAAAAGAGCTAAAAGATACGGTGGTATTTTTACGCAAAATTGAACCGGGCGGAATGGACAACAGTTACGGTGTGCACGTGGCTCAGATGGCGGGACTGCCGCGGGAGGTGGTGGAGCGTGCCCGGGAAGTGTTGAAAAATCTGGAAATGTCCGAAGTATCACCAAACCGGGTTCCCAAAATTGCCCGTCGCCGTTCCGGAACAGCGGTGGATCGCAACCAGCTTAGCCTCTTCGATTTGATGCAGAAATCCCCTGTGGAAGAGGCCCTGCAAAAAGTGGAAATCGAAAACATGACGCCCCTGCAGGCACTGTTGAAACTGAATGAGTTGAAGGAGATGGTAACTCCTAAAAAATGAAGGTAGCTGCCAGAAACGGATTGCGTCTTCTGGAACCTCCGGGCAGGAGAAACCATAGAATAAATCATCGGGGAGTGCGGCGCCCGGAGCCTCATCAAGGGGCGCTTCTCCCTGTGTTAGACCCATACCACCGGTGAGAAACAAACCGGTATATTTTCCATGAGATGGCTGCTTACCATAAGCCTGTTGCTTGGCGTTGTTGCCGGGCACGTCTCCGGTCTGGCACAAGATTCCCTCCCCACCAACCAGCTTCCCGATTCGTTACTTTTACAGCAGATGCAGGAATGGTGTTTACAGCGGGACACCCTGCACCTTCGCCCTGAACTGGACTCTCTGCTTCAGCGCTATCCCCGGGATGCCCGGTTACATACCCTTCGGGCTTACCTGCTTATTTGTCGGGGAGGAATGGAAAACCGCTTTCGGGCACGGGAAATCCTGGAGCAGATTCACCCTTCTGCCAAAAATAATCTTTTTTACCATTTTGTGTGGGCGGAATTGTATCGAGCTCAGGGATTCACCGGTATAGCGAAACGCCGGTACGAGAAGGTGCTGGAGATGAATCCCGATTTTGTACCGGCGCTGGTGGCGCTGGGAAGAATTCATCTTCAGGAAATGCTGCGCTACTACTACCGATATACCGATACCGAAATCCCGCTTTCCTTTCGGGAATACGCCATCGACGATTACGATATGGCGGTAAACTACCTCCGCCATGCCTTACAACTGGATTCCACCAACCAGGAAGCACCCGTTCTGCTGGGGAATTTGTACTACGAAGCAGAAGATTACCAGAAAATGGTGGATTTGTTTCGAAAGATGGTGAAGCGCTACCCCGATTCCCGGGATTTTAATTTGTATCTGGGATTGGCGTACCATGCTTTGCGGGACTATGGGTACGCCCGCCGCTATTTTAATCGGGCGCTGGAACTCATGCCGGAAGAAGAACGCCAGCTCTTTCTCAATCCGGCTCTGCTGAATCCCACCTCGAAAAATCCACCGGCGCTTCCGGATACCACGGAACGCTTCTGGAAAAAGAAGGATCCGCTGTTTCTTACACTGGAGAACGAACGCCTGCTGGAGCATATTAGTCGAGTGGCGTACGCCCAGATGCGGTTTAGCGTACCGGCGCTGCACATTCCGGGCTGGCAAACCGACCGGGGACGCACTTACATCCGCTATGGTCGTCCCCTCTACATTGTGGAATACGGAAAATCCATGGAGTGGAGTGCCATTTATCCGCCGCAGCAAATCTGGGTGTATCCGGATTTCCAGCTCTCTTTTTCCGATGAGTTCTGGAATGGGGAGTTTCGTTTCACTCAGCCCATGCCCCAGAGCAAATCGGTTTTTAAAGAACGTACGCTGGTGGATTACAATCTGGTGGCGCGGGATGTGTTTGCCACTCTGCCAGACCGCTTCGACTTTCAGCGCAGCGGGGGGAAGTTAACCGCCCAATATGGAATGTATGCGTTTCGGGATTCGCTCGGGAGTTACCTCTGGGTGCCGTTTCGCATTTTTATTGAAGATGAGAACAGTCCCGAGCCCTGGTATTTTCGGGCGGGATTGTTTTTTACGGACAGCACCGGTGTTCCCTTTTATTCCGTCCAGGATTCTTTTGTGATTCCATTTCCCTTGCCCCGCAGTTGGAGGGAAGGGCATTATTATTTTCAGGCATTGCCCCGAGTGGCAGTTCCTGAACAGGCAAAGGGGAAGCAGCCTCTGCACTATTCCTTCGAGCTCCTCAACACCACCCGCGATGCCAGTTTCTGCCAGCGCGATACCCTCACCGCTCCCACGTTTACGGAAGATGCGCTGGTTATTTCGGATATTGTAGTGGCGCGTCATGTTGAACCGGCGAGTGAACCGGGTGCTCTGGTGCGGCATCAGATGCGGATTTTCCCGGCCTTAGATGGGCAGTTCTCCCGGGCGGATACTCTTTTTATTTATTTTGAAGTGTACCATCTGGCACCCGATGCCCGGGGAGAATTCCATTACCAGGTGGAGAACCGTTTAGCGAAAGTGCCTTCCAAAGGGTTGTTGGGCTGGTTGCGGCGGCGTCAGCATCGGATTGCCGTAGTGAATGAATATGACGCACGGCGCCCCAACGATTTTGTCATCCAATCGTTTAATCTGGCAAATTTACCTGCCGGGAAGTACACGCTGGAAATTGTGGTACGCGATCCCATTGCCGGGGCAACATGCCGTCGGCGCACGAGAATTTTTTTATTCAATGCCCTTACTAATTAATAATTTTAAATTTACAATTTTTTTCTTGCAAATTATGGATGAAGCAATTAAATTATAGAAAAATAACAGCTTAATTGAGGAATGACGCAAAAGGGGTAACGAATGAATACTGTGACTAAAAAAGAAGTCGCCAAACGCGTTGCCAGAAAATTAGGGCAAAAGATTTACGTTACCGAGGAATTTGTGAATGCTGTTTTTGAAGCGTTGCGGGAGATTTTAAGCGAGGCCGATCCGGAAATCCGCATCGAAATCCGGGATTTTGGTGTTTTCGAGGTCAAAGAGACCAAGCCCAAACCCAAAGCCCGCAATCCCCGGACGGGCGAAATTATTTACGTCCCTGCCCGCCGCAAAACCCATTTTAAACCGGGGAAATTGCTTAAAGATGTTCTAAAACAACCTCTGGAGAAAAAAGAGAGCAAGTAAACGTTCATGCATTTCCATGAATTTTGAATACATCCAGATTTGCCGCATCGGTGCGCAAACCGATTGCGGCAATTTTTTTCTCGGGGAGTTCCCCGGGAGCTGGAAAGTGAAAAAGAAGGAAAAGGTCGGGAAGGCAGAACGGCAAACATCCGTTGAGTGGAAAAAGGTGGGAATATGGCGCGTTATTTAGGATTGGATTATGGGGAAAAACGGATTGGGGTAGCACTGAGCGATCCTACCGGATTTTTGGCACAGCCGTTAAAGACCATTCATTATCGCAGCCAGAAGGAAGCGATTGCCGAGATTGTTCGGATAGTTCAGGAACAAGAAGTGGCGGGAGTGGTTCTGGGGTTACCGCTGGGGATGTCCGGGCAGGACACGGAAAAGACCCGGGAGGTACGGCAGTTTGCCGAAAAATTGCGTGCCCGGCTGCCCGTACCGCTGGAGCTCCTGGACGAACGGCTAACCACCCGGCAGGCGCAGCAAACCCTGCGTCAGATGGGGAAAAAACCCTCCAAGCATCGGAATATTATCGATCAAATGGCAGCCCAATACATCCTGCAAACCTTTCTGGAACGGCGGAGCGGGGGAAAATAAATTCCCAAATTTTTAATCCAGCATTAATGAAATCCCAAATCCCAAATCTCAAATCCCAAATTTCAAATCCCAAATCCCAAATCCAAAATTTCAAATCTCAAATTCCAAAATACAAATAGCAAAAAGAAAAAAGAGGAAAGAGGAAAAAAGTCCGAAGCAGGCAAACTTTCCTTTTCATCTATCTACCATACTTCCTTTATTTCCCCTATTTACTTTATATACCCTATTTCCCTTATTTCCCCTATTTCCCCTATTTCCCCTATTTCCCTTATTTCCCCTATTTCCCCCTCTATGCCCGTCCCCAGGATCCCGGAATCTGTTTGAATAGAGCGAAAGGGGGACACTTCTGCATTAGGTCAAATGTTACTTAAAATCACTTGCAATAACTGAATTTTATTTGTTAATTTAAGTTTAGCAAAGCCATTGTTTTATCGGATTATACGAACATTGTCTCTATAAAATCAACACAAACATATAGAAAAAAAACACAAAGGAGGTTACTATGTCTGTAAAAGTTGCGATTAATGGATTCGGTCGTATTGGGCGGTTGGTGTTCAAAGCATTGCAGGATGACAAGGATGTTGAAGTGTTATTAATTAACGATTTAACCGATGCTAAGACGCTGGCGCACCTTTTAAAATATGATTCGGTTCATGGGCGGTATCCGGTTCCCGTGTATCAGGACGGAGACTATCTGGTAGCTGGAGATCGTCGGGTAAAAGTAACCGCAGAGCGCGATCCTTCCAAATTGCCCTGGAAAGAATTGGGAATAGATATTGTAGTGGAAAGTACGGGAGTATTCCGGACACGAGAGAAGCTGGCGCTTCATCTGGAAGCGGGGGCAAAAAAAGTGATTCTTACCGCACCTGCCAAAGGAGAATTAGACAACACGGTGGTGATGGGAGTAAATGACGATACCCTGAAACCGGAGCACACCGTGGTTTCCAATGCCAGTTGTACCACCAACTGTCTGGCGCCGGTAGCCAAAGTGCTGCACGATAATTTTGGTATCAAGCGGGGCTGGATGACCACTATTCATGCTTATACCAACGACCAGCGCATTTTGGATCTACCCCATAGTGATTTGCGGCGTGCCCGGGCTGCAGCGGCTAACATCATTCCCACCACAACCGGTGCCGCGAAAGCCACCGGACTGGTTATTCCCGATTTGAAAGGAAAATTGGATGGCATTGCCGTGCGCGTACCTGTTTCCGATGGTTCGCTGGTGGATCTGGTGGCGGAACTGAATAAAGAAGTCACGGTGGAAGAGATTAACGCTGCCATGAAAAAAGCAGCCGAAAATGAGCTGAAAGGCATTCTGGAATATTGCGAGGATCCCATTGTCTCTTCGGATATTGTGGATAACAACCACAGCAGTATTTTCGATTCTTTGTCCACCCGGGTGATGGAAGGTAACTTTGTAAAGGTGATTTCCTGGTACGATAACGAATGGGGCTACTCCAATCGCACGGTGGATCTCTTGAAAAAAATGGCATCTCTATAATCCATACCAAACGCCCTTCTACCAGATAAGTAGAAGGGCGCTTTTTACATTTTTTTCGGGAAAAGGTGCTCCTTTGCTTTAACAGGGCAGGGGAGTAAACCAAAAATTTGGAGGGGCATTCCATGGCAAAATTAACCATTGATGATCTGGACCTGAAAGGAAAAACCGTTTTAGTGCGTGTGGATTTCAATGTACCTCTGGACGAGCAGCAGAATATTACCGATGATTTTCGGATTCGAGCTGCTTTGCCCACCATTAAAAAAATTATTGATGAGGGAGGGAGGGCGGTACTTTGCTCCCACCTGGGACGCCCTAAGGGGAAACGGGTGGAAAGCATGAGTTTGAAACCTGTTGCCATCCGTTTGCAGGAATTGTTGGGTCAGGAAGTGAAATTTGCCAGTGACTGCATTGGGGAAGAGGTTCAGCAGATGAAAGCGGGCCTGCGGGAAGGCGAAGTATTGTTGCTGGAAAATTTGCGTTTCCACGAAGGGGAAACCAAGAACGATCCCGAATTTGCCCGCCAGTTAGCACAGGGCTGTGACCTGTATGTGAACGATGCTTTCGGGACTGCCCATCGGGCTCATGCTTCCACAGTGGGAGTAACCCAATTTATCGACCAGTGCGCAGCCGGCTACCTGATGCAAAAGGAACTGGAATATCTGGGCAAAGCAGTGGAAAATCCCGAGCGGCCATTCGTTACCGTGCTGGGCGGTGCAAAAATTTCTGGCAAAATTGATGTGATTAAAAATCTGATGAACAAAGCCGATGTGCTTTTACTGGGAGGTGGAATGATTTTCACCTTTTTCAAAGCCCAGGGGAAGGAAATCGGCAAATCGCTGCTGGAGGAAGATCGCATTGATATGGCACGGGAAATTTTGCAACAGGCCGAAACCAGTTCCTGTAAATTGGTTCTACCCAGGGATGTTCTGGTAGCCGATAAGTTTGATGCAGAGGCGAAAACTCAAGTGGTGGATGTGGATCATATTCCCGAGGATTGGCTGGGTGTGGATATCGGACCAGAAACAATCGAGGAATTTAAAAACATCCTGAACGAGGCAAAAACAGTGGTCTGGAATGGTCCCATGGGAGTGTTCGAAATTCCCGCTTTTGCCCGGGGAACTGAGGAAATTGCACAACATCTGGCTGTTATTACTGAAAAAGGTGCTATTACCGTGGTTGGCGGAGGGGATTCCGCTGCTGCGGTGAAAAAGTTCGGACTTACCGGCAAACTGACCCATGTCTCCACCGGAGGAGGGGCGTCCCTGGAATTTCTGGAAGGAAAAGAACTCCCTGGAGTGGCTGCTTTGACGGATAAACCGTGAAAAGGTATTATTTACAACGGAGCATCCTGAACATTAGGGTGCTCCGTTTTTCTCTTTGCAAAGTTTCGCCGGAAAAATAGAAAATCCCAACAATAGAAATAATGAGAAACCAGATTATCCGTTTGGTATTGTTGCGTTTTATTTTGTTTATTCAATATTGTGAGATTTAAAAATTCTGCCCGATGAGCAAAACAAAAGGAGTGATGCATGCGTCAAAAAATTATTGCCGGAAACTGGAAGATGCACAAGACCAATCCGGAGGCGGTTCGGTTGGTAAAACAGTTGAGGAGTCGTCTGGAGAAGAAACCGGCTCGCAAGAGCAAGGTGGTCATTTTCCCTCCCTTTACTGCCCTGGCTCCAGTGGCTGAAGAATTAAAAGGAAGTTCCATTTTGCTGGGAGCTCAGAATCTGTTCTGGGAAGAAGAAGGTGCATACACGGGTGAAATTTCTGCGAAGATGATTAAAAGTACCGGGGCAAAATGGGTTATTATTGGCCATAGCGAGCGCCGCCAGTATTTCCAGGAAGACGAAAATACGGTAAATCGCAAAATCCGTATCGCATTGAAAAATAAATTGAAAGTCATTCTTTGTGTGGGCGAGAAGCTGGAAGAGCGGGAAGAAAATTTAACCAAAGATATCGTGCTC
Organism: Calditrichia bacterium; assembly: GCA_027039625.1. Taxonomy (GTDB): domain Bacteria; phylum Calditrichota; class Calditrichia; order RBG-13-44-9; family RBG-13-44-9; genus JALXCH01. Next base: position 9,719 of record JALWDQ010001019.1, read on the forward strand.
AATCAGGTAGAGTGGGGATTAAAAGGATTTACGCCCGAGGAACTGAAGCAAATTGTGATTGCTTACGAACCCGTATGGGCGATTGGTACGGGCAAAACAGCTACACCGGAGCAAGCGCAGGAAGTGCATGCGTTTATTAGGGATATTCTGGGAACGTTGTTTGAGGAAGAAGTGGGGCAGCGCATGTCGATTCTTTATGGCGGCAGTGTGAAGCCGGAAAACGCCGAAGGATTGCTGGCTCAGCCGGATATCGATGGAGCCCTGGTTGGTGGTGCCTGTTTAAAAGCCGATAGCTTCCATCGAATTATCATAGCCGGGGAAAAAGTTTTTTAATTATTGGAATATCTTGAATTGCGCTCCGGGAATATTCAGAGTAAACCTCCCTCAGGTGGATATTCTTTACCGAATGATTGTGATTTTTATTTTGATATGTGGAACCCTGATATTTATATTAGCAGCGTGTAAAAAGGGAATTTTATGAAAAAAGGCTGGTGGCGCAATTTATTATTTATTGTAGGCGGAATGGTGTTTCTTTCCTGCTCCCCCAGAGTTCTGGATGATTTTTTCGGCATTGAGATGAATCCGGCTGAAATGAACGATTTTAGAATTGTCTCCTATTCCCCGCAAGAAGGTGCCCGCTATCAAAGCAATATCCACATGAATCCCAAGGTGTACGCCTACGCCGAAGTTTACATGGATTTCCTGCAATTGAAAGTGGTAAACACCAGCGACAAACCTATTTTTTATGATTATGCGACCGACGAGTTTTTGTTGTTTACCAGGCAGGAAAACCAGAAATTTATTCTGGCTAAAGGGGAACGGGAAAAATATCCATCAGGGGGAGAAATAGCGCCAGGAGAATCAGAAGAATTCACTTTATTGCTGCCTCTCAATTATGGGGAGGCATTGGGTGTTAGCGCACCACCCTTTCAAAAAAGCAGTTATTCCGAGAAATTCTGGAAAGGACAGAATACCGGCAAATGGGACAAAAAGGAAATTGATCATATACTGGTCGTTTTGAATGGGCAAACATCCCTTGTGTTAAAGCCCATTTCCAATCCGTCAAAGAAATAAATTTCTTTTTTGGTCAAGGAAATATTTCTTCCGCTGGGAATCCGGACATCATGGGGGAGTTAGGGGATTATCCTGCCTAAAGTGCAAATACTTCTGTTAGCTTGGGATTGTCCCGCCTAAAACGCTAACATCCCTGTTATCTTGCGGGATTGTCCCGCCTAAAACGCTAACATCCCTGTTAGCTTGCGGGATTGAATCATCCATGATTCAAAATCATCCATGATTCAAAATCGTCCATGATTCAAAATTATCCATGATTCAAAATTATCTGGTAGGGCTATCTCTATGGTAAGAATTTTCAAATCAAGTCCATTGAATTAGATTCAAAGTATGTAGATTCTTTATTCAGGATGATATTATTTCTTATTTGTTTGTGTGTGAGCAGGAAAAGGGACATTTTTTAGGATTGATGAGACAGGGTTGTTATACATATTCTTTAGAATTTTTTAATATTTCAGGGAAAATAATCCTATCTTTTTCTAAATATTCCAATACGTCTTGTGCGCATAAAAAGATTCAAATAAGTAAAATTATTAAAGAATTATCAATCCATTTCGATAATAAAATGCAGTTTATTGTCAACCCGGAATATTTATTTTAGGAGTTGTCATGTCAGGCGCTTCTAACCTGTATGATAATCAAACCGAGTTAACCTCACCAAATTCTTTTTTTTGCAAAACCGTTACCGAATTGATGCTGGATTGGGTTTACTGGGTTAATCCAGAGGGAGAAGTGATTTATGTTTCTCCTTATGCTCAATCGGTGAGCGGATATTCCCCGAAAGATTTTCAGGATGATTCCCATCTTATAGAAGAAATCGTACATCCTGATGATCGAAATAAATTCATAGAACATTGTCAACAGGAATTTAAAGATGCCGAAACGCATCGGCTGGAGTTTCGCATTATTACCAAGGTGAAAGAAATCCGGTGGGTGGAACATATTTGTGTTGCTCAGTATGACGAAGATGGAATTTTTCGTGGAAGAATAGTTCGGAATCGCGATATCACCCTGTATCATAGGTTAATTGACGATTTGATTAAAGCCAATCAGGAGCTTAAAGAAAGGCAGGAAATATTTAACAGCGGTCCTACGGTAATTTTTAAATGGAAAAACGATGCGAAATGGACTGTTGAGTACGTTTCTAAAAATGTGCAGGAGATCCTGGGGTATAACCGGGAGGACTTTTTATCCGGAAAAATTAATTTTAGAGAAATTATTTTAAAAGATGATATTGAGGAGTTTTTAAATAGCGTGCACCAGGCAATTCACAGTAACCTGGAGCGTTTCCGTACTGCCCCTTATCGGATGCGGACGAAGTTCGGGAAAATTGTTTGGATGATGGGTTATATCATATTATTGCGGAATTCTAGTGGGGAAATTACTCATTTTCTGGGCTATGCTGTGGATATTACCGTGCAAAAAGAACGGGAAGCGAAGTTACAGACCCATTACGAACGGATTCGGGATTTACATCGAGTGATTGAGGTGCTGAATCGTGCTGATTCACTGGAAAGCATTTATCATAACGCTTTGAATGGTATTATAAAAATTTTAAAAGCGGATCGTGCTTCTATTTTACTTTTCGGAGAGGATAATCGGGTTCATTTTAAAAGCTGGATTAACCTTTCGGATGAATATCGGAAAAAGGTGGATGGGCATTCTCCCTGGACTAAAGAACAAATGGATGTCGAACCCATTTTGGTTCCTGATATTAAACATTCCCAGTTCGAACCGGAGATTAAGCAAATTATTCGATCCGAGGGAATTCAGGCGCTGGCGTTTATTCCTCTTAAAGGAACAGACCGGCTTTTAGGTAAATTTATGGTTTATTATAACCAACCACATGAATTTACTCAGGAGGAAATTAATTTTACCCAAATTTTAGCGGACAATCTTTCTTCGGCAATATCGCGGGAGTGTGCTCGCAAAGATTTACAGGAATCGGAAAGAAAATACCGTTCTTTATTTAATAATGCTTATGAGGGGATATATCAAACGACCCCCGAGGGCAAAATACTTACCGTAAATCCGGCTATGGCGCGGATATTTGGATTCTCTTCTGCGTCAGAGGTGTTTACAATTGGCAATATTGCAAATTTGTACTGGAATACTGAAGAACGAGAACAGCTCTCGCGTAGATTGAAAGAGAAAGGCATCTTAAAAAATGTAGAAGTGAAAATGAAACACAGAGAAGGACATCCCATTTGGGTGTTGCTCAATGAACATATTGTGCAATCTTCGGAAGAGGGATTGCTTTTAATACATGGTGCAGTGGTGGATATTACCCAACGTAAAGAGGCAGAAGAAGCATTAAAAGAAAGCGAAGAGCGTTTGCGAGCACTGATTAATTCTACTCCCGATATTATCTGTTTTAAAGACGGGCAGGGATGTTGGCTGGAAGCAAATCAGGCAGATTTGAAATTGTTTCAACTGGAACATGTGAATTACCGTGGAAAAAAAGATAGTGAGTTAGCAGAATATACTCCCTTTTATCGCGATGCTTTGATGACCTGTGAGGCTACGGATGAATTAGCCTGGAAAAAGGGAAAAATTTCGAGGGGGAACGAAGTCATTCCTCGCCCGGATGGTTCGGTGAAAATCTATGATGTGATTAAAGTTCCTCTGTTTAATGAAGATGGTTCCCGAAAAGGGCTAGTGGTTATTGGACGGGATATCACCGAGCGAATACAGGCCGAAGAAGCCCTTCGGGAAAATGAGGAAAGGTTCCGCAAGTTGTTTGATCTTAGTCCCGATGCCATTTTTGTTCATTCCTTTGATGAAGAAGGATATAATAAATTTCTAGAAGTTAATAACGTGGCTTGTGAACGGTACGGTTACACCAGAGAAGAATTTCTCAACCTCACCCCCTCGGATATTAGCGCTGTTCAGCCTGAGCAATCGAAAAATATGAAGAATGTACGGAAAGAGCTCATCCGGAAAGGGCATATTGTTTTCGAATGGCTGCATGTCACCAAATCGGGGAAAATGTTTCCTGTGGAGGTGAGCTCAACTTTGTTTAATTATCGAGGGAAAAAAGCAGTCCTCTCCATTGTGCGGGATATTTCGGAACGGAAAAAGGCAGAAGAGGCTATTCGGAAAAGTGAAGAACGGTTCCGAAGTGTGTTTGAGCATACGGGAACTGCCAGTTTGATTCTGAATCGTGATGGCACCATTGCCTTCGCAAACGAGCAGTGCGAGGAGTTGTTTGGGGTAGCAGCAGAAAATCTGGTAGGTACTCATTGGAGTCGGTATGTACTACCGGAAAGCATGAAAACGATAGAAAAGTATCTGGAAAAACGATTTTTCCAGCCAAAACAAAAAGCAGAAAAACGGGAAATTCGCATCCTGCATGTGTCCGGAAATGTAAAGTATTGTTTGATGAGTATCGGAAATATTCCTCCTTCTCGGCAGATGGTCGTTTCGTTATGGGATATTACCGATCGGGTGCAGGCGGAACAGGAACGCCGAATGCTTGCCAAAGCGATAGAATATTCTGCCGAGGCAACGTGTATCTGGGATCAAAATGGTCGGATTACTTATGTTAATCCTGAATTCGAGAAATTGTATGGATACAGTAAAAAGGAACTTATTGGAGGAAATTCCAGAGAGATTCTTTTCGATAAACAACTGTGCGATGAAAAGAAACTACAAAATATTCGGGAAACAATTTATAGAGGGAATATTTGGCGGGGATATGTTTTTCTGCGCAAGCGAGATGGGAGTATTGTAGAAATTTATTTAACGATCACGCCAATTTATGACCATAGCGGGAGATTATCGCGGTTTGTGGCTTTACATCGGGATATGACCCGGGAACGGGAAATTGAGCGTCGCAGTCAGCAGAGTCAGCGCCTGGAGGCCATCGGGACGCTGGCGGGCGGTATCGCTCACGATTTTAACAACATCCTAACTCCAATCCTGGGGTATACTGATCTGGCTATGTTAACCGTTCCTTCAGGAAGTAAACTTTATACCCATTTACAAAGTATTCGCGTTGCTGCCGAACGCGCCCGAAGTCTGGTTGAGCAAATCCTTTCCTTTAGTCGAAAAACCACACAGGAACGAAAACCTATTACTATTGCTCCCATTGTAAAAGAGGCTCTAAAATTGTTACGGGCCTCCATTCCTTCTACCATCGAAATTAAACAGGAGATCGAGAACGTGGAATTGCCTATTCTGGCGGACCCCACCGAGATTCATCAAATCATCGTGAATCTTTGCACTAATGCTTATCAGGCCATGCCGGAGGGTGGTACGTTAACAGTGGGATTACACAAAGTGGAAGTGGATTCCGAATTTTCCCGCAACCATCCGGAGCTTGTTCCCGGTCCGTATCTAAAATTAACAGTACGGGATACCGGAAGCGGTATTCCACCACATATTCAGGATAAGATTTTTGAACCGTATTTTACGACTAGAGGAGATTCCGGTGGAACCGGTCTGGGATTGGCAACGGTTCACGGATTGGTAGTTTCTTACGGTGGAACCATTCTTTTGCATAGCGAGGTGAATAAAGGTACGGAATTTAATATTTATCTTCCTGCTGTGAATATGAAATCCCATGAAGAAAGGGCAATAGAACCCCTCCAGGAACCGCTAAGTGGCAAAGAAAATATTCTATTTCTGGATGATGAGTTAATCATCACCGATTTGGGGGCAAGTATCCTGAAAGAATATGGTTATCGGGTAGTTACATTTAACCAACCCCATAAAGCCCTGGAATATGTCAAAGAACACATCACCGAACTGGATTTGATTATTACTGATGTCACCATGCCAGGCATAACCGGAGACAAATTTATCGCCGAAGTGCGTAAACTGAATCGGAATATACCGGTAATTTTGTGCACGGGATACAGCGATAAAATTAATCCCGATGATACTAAAGAATTGGGTTTAACGAAATTTATTCGAAAACCTTTTACATCTACTCAATTAATAAAAATCGTCCGGGAATTGCTGGACAGAGCTAAGAGCAGAAAAAAGTAGAAAGGTAGAAAGGTAGAAAGTAGGCAGAAGGTGAGATCTCCTGTGCTTCACAAAGAAAAATCTGGCGGAAGAAACATACAAATCGGGATTAAAAAGGATGTTCCTTTAAGAAATTCTTTTTATTTTCAATAAAGGAAATCCCACTCTCTGCGCTGATAATGTTGTTGCTTATTCCTCGGAAATTCTTTCGTCCACTCGATTCAGGTAAAATGCTGCAACCAGTAGAATGATGGCGTAAATTAGCACAATAATTCCCGAGACCAGTATCCCATCAAAATAGAGATTTATCTTGCCCAGATTCGGTCCCAGGAGATTCTGAATTCCCGGAAAGATGAGCGTGAACAGCCAGCCACCCAGCAATCCGCCAATCAATCCCACAATGGCATCCAGAGCACCCTCGCCAATGGAAACAATCAACGTCCCGGGGCAATATCCCAGTATGGCCATACCGATGCCGAACAGGATGCCTCCCACAACGATCCCAATCAGGATAAACGGCTTAATATGCAGCGAAGCCATTCCCAATTGAATTTCCAGGAACAGTAAAAAGCTTCCTACCCCGATGGCGGTTAGAAGAAGTTTCGGCACCAACATATCTTTTAATATGGCAAAACCGGCAATTTTATTAAAGGTGTTGACGCGCGTTTGTTGCAAAATAAAACCGAAAATAATTCCTGCAAGAATGACCTTAATCATTTCGACCTCCTGTAAAATATTTTTCCGGTTATTATGGTAGAAAGGGCGACGATCCCACCGAAAATAAGGCTACTAACGGAAAGTTGCATTCCACCAGAGAGGATGTGTCCGCTGGTACAGCCTCCCGCCAGCCGGGCTCCAAAAATAAGGATAAATCCTCCCACAAAGGCCCAGAGAAACCGTTTTCCGGTAGCGGAACCTTTCAGTTCCTGCCATAATTCGGGCACGGCATTAATCCTGAAGGTTCCGGAGAGCAGGGCGGAGAAAAAAGCACCGATGAGCGCACCAATCAGGAAGTAAACTTCCCAGTTCCCGGGCGTATGGATTTTCTGGAAATAAACGGACTCTTTAAGTCCGGTGATTAAATCTGCCAGATAGGGAAATGCGGTGGATGCCCCAATGGGACGGTTGGAATACCCGGCATTGAAAACAATGACATTGAGCAATGCCAGAGCAATGCCTCCTAACAACCATTTTTTGTTTTTCATCGTGAGCCTCCTGTAATGATTTGCTGTAAAAGACCGCAGAAATTAAATAAGCGATTAAAGTAAATACGGGATGGTAAAATTTTCAAGTTAAATTTTTGTCCGATTTGGGAGAGAGTTAAGAGTGCCCGGTGGAGGTTTATTCAAAAAAAAGGATTGAGTATTTAATTTTGGAGGGATGTGATTGAGAAGGATTTGTATTGAGGCAAGTCTGTTTTTAAATAAAATTGTGGGTTAAGTGAACATCGCCTCTCCCGGGACGATTTTTTCAATGTCTTCGGTAGATTTAGTGGATTCTATGTTTTCTGTGGTGAAAATTGCTTATTTATCCGGTTCTTCCTGTCCACTCGCTCACAGAGTCTCCAAAGGAGCACTAAGGACCTGCGGACAGGATGCTGCGCATGAATCCCCTCAAAAAATCAAATCGAAATTCTTAATTAAATTCCCATTTTTTTGCGGAATTTATTTAACCGCGCTGCCGGGGCAAATCAGCCGCATCTTGCAGTGGGTACAGGCTTTTTTTCGACTCACCGCGCCGCTGTAAAAACCAATTGCCAGAAGCAAAGCGAGTAATAGAACCAATAACCAGGAAAAATGGAAAAACAGGGCGATGACGCCCAGTATTAATGGAACGAGAGAAAGGGAAGCGTAGAAAAAAGGAGCAATTTTAATTCCGGTGCAACCGGCAAATTGGGAAATATCCCCCTGCTTATAAAGCCTGGCCGCCAGTTTTCCCCAGCCAATGTTACACCACCTGTCGTAATAATAACAGTTGGTACAGACCAATTTACGCATAACGAAATAAACCATCACCACCGCATAAGCCAGAAAAATCCCACCTGCGGGTTTCCACAGAGCGGCACTTGCCAGACTTCCTACAATTAACCACAAAACCATCACAATATTTGCCAGGATGATGCGGTGTTTGGGATATTCTTCCCATCCTTCCTGGTAGAGCTGAATCGTCTTGTTCATGAAGAGCTTCCTCCTTAAAAATCGTTCAGAAGAACAATAGTGCGAAGTTTCCGGTTTAGAATAGATTCATCAACCGGCTGTTACACCAAAACAATTCGAAAGGCATTTAAATATTTCAGAAAAGAAAATGGTGCTTATTGACGAATGATTATTCCCTGAAATGGCTTGAATCAGGTTTCATTCTAAATTGAGCAAATGCGGTGTTACAAAAGAAGTTTCGTATCTAATTCCCGGTGGAAGCAGAGATAGTTCGTTTATTACCCCACCAGCTTCATTTTCAGATAATGGAAACGCCGGAATTCTTCCGGGGTAAGGGAGAGCACGTAAGCCAGTTCCCGGGTGGTGTACACGGGACAATCGTGGGTCAAAAGATCCGGATTGACCCGTTCGGGATTCACAAATAACAGATCGCAGTTGAGGGCTTTGCTGAACAAACGCACCGAGTCCCGTTCTCCTTCCAGCAGTTCGTAAAGTTTTAGTACCAGGTCGGGATTGAGATCCACATGGCCAGAACGCCGGGTATGCTGGCGGGCACGTCGCAGGGGTTGTTGAACAATACTTTCCATGGCATGTCCTCCTTGATTAGTGATTCTCCTCGGGCAAAACGTTTTGGGGAACACCGGAAAAACAAAAGCTATCCTTCCAGACATACCCGGGCCAGTTGCCAGGAGAAATCGGCGGTATCGAAGAGTAGTTCGAAATTATCGGAATTATCCACCTGAACCGAAAAATGGTGTTGTTGGGCATATCCCTGATTCTCCTTCCAGTGTCCCACCACCTGTTTTATTTTATATACTCGGCCGTTCCAGCGAAACTTCAAGGGAATGATCCGTCCGTTGCGAAAATAAGTGACCACCTCAATGGGTTCGAATAGCTCTTCGTAATACATGGCTTATGACCTCCCTGAATTCCGGTTTACGCTGCCCGGGAGTTCGCTGCTTGCAGGGTAGGGAATTCCCACTCCCGCATTAGCGAACTTCCCGAATAATTTGCATCACCTGCCCCAGTATCCGGAAGTTCGGGGTGTTTTTCTCCAGAATCATGATCTGCTTCCGGGGAGGATCGCACTCCAGATGAATCCGGCCGCTGCGGTAGAAATAGCGTCGCACGAGCTGACGTTCCCCCAGTTGCACGGCAACAATGGCGCCATCGGAATAGCTTTTGCGGTTTTCGTACACCACAAAATCGCCCGCACGAATATCTGCCCCTTGCATGGAATCGTCCGTTACCTGTAACGT
>JALWDQ010001020.1:0-1955 GCA_027039625.1 Calditrichia bacterium
ATTTTCATCCGACAGACCAGTGAACCGGAGGAATTTCATTATTTAATTTCCAAAATATTGAAAATACCCGTTCGCCCATTGGGACGAAAGATGGACAAAATATAATATTGTAGTGGGAATACAAAATCCATAACATACTGATAATATATAACTTAGCTCTTATCGTTGTTCAACTTGGGTTAACAGCGCCGCTCAATTCAATCGTTATAGTAAAATATGTAGAAATATATTTTACGGAAAAGTGGTAAAAAATATGGGAACTAAACTTACAGCGGTGTTTCAGAAATCGCCCTATGGATACATTGGATATGTAGAAGAACTGCCTGGATCGAATACTCAAGGAGAAACTTTTGAAAAGACAAAAAAGAATTTAATAGAAGCTATCAGGCTTGTTTTAGAGGCGAATAAGCAAATCATGGAAGAAGAACTTAAGGGCAAAGAATTTATCAGCGAGGAAATTGGAGAAGTTGTGGTTTGAAAAGAAGAGATTGAATTTGCCATCTTGAAAAGCATGGATGTAAGTTTTTAAGAGAGGGGGCCAATCATACAGTTTATGTAAATCGTAAAGAGAAAAAAGTAACCACAATTCCAAGGCATAAAGAAATTGATGAAAATTTGGCAAAGAAAATTTGTAAAGATTTAGGAATACCCCGGCCATAACAACTAACTCCAGCTGATGCAGTCATCAACGGAGCAACTAAGCTAGAGGTTATTTTTACCCGGCGGAAAAATTGTTTCTCCTTCAGGCGCCAAAGCGGAAAAATCTTGCTCATTTAATATGAAATATTTAAATTGAGTTCGGGTTTTAAATAAATGTTCTCACTGGCTTTGGCGCCTTGGAAGTTGGTCTGTCTAAATAAAAGCGGTTCTGTTTTCTCCGGAAAAATAGGTGGTAGAACTTCCGCCGGGTTACGTTTCCCGCCGGTGCGGGACAGGCGCAGCGAAAAATGGGCGTTCACCTTCATCCGGGGCTCGCGCCGAAAATAATATCGCTGCTCACAAAAATAATCCCGCCCTGGCGGGACTCAACCGGAATCCCATAAAGATAGGGGTAAAGCAGAAAATCTCTGTTCCGCTCCGGTTAGCTTTGAGCGTTGGGTATAAAAAAGGTGAAATGTGAGCAATACCCTGGAAAGTATAAAAAGACTTGCTCAGGAAGGAAAAATTAAAATTTCTGAGCATGGATATGATGAACTTATGAATGATAATCTTAGCGCACGTGAGATTATCGAAGGAGTTATGGATTCTATATTATTGGAAGATTATCCTGACTATCCAAAAGGTCCTTGTGTTCTCGTATTGCAGAGAGATAGAAACGGTGATCCTATTCATGCAGTTTGGGGGATACCAAAAAATCACGTCCAACCGGCAGTATTGGTAACAGCATACAGGCCAGATCCCGAGTTATGGGATAAAGAATTTATGAGGAGAAGGCAATGAGTAAAATCAAACGAAAGAAGAAATTCATCCATGAAGGAAAATATGTTGCTGAGGTGGATGTGGAAGTTGTGGTAGATGATACAGAGTGGGCTCCTTATCTTAGCTTAGAAGAAGCTTATAAATTAGATTATATTCGTGATGCTTTGAGAAGAGGTGATATCAAAGAGGCATCAAAGTATGCAAGAGTCTATGAATTGCATCCTGTAGCAGAATAGAACCCAACAAGTCGCTTCATCTGCCTGCGGTTCCGGTATCGCTCCCCAGCAGCAATTGAGCTTTGTCGTTATTTTTACCCGGCGGAAAAAATTGTTCCTCTTTCAGGCGCCAAAGCGGAAAAATCTTGCTAGTTTATCATGAAATATGGAAATTGTTTTATTAAAAAATAATTGAATGTTTCTCCTGACTTTGGCGCCAGGAAGGTTGGTTTAGTTAAATAAAAGCGGTTCTGTTTTCTACGGAAAAACAGGGGTAGAACTTCCGCCGGGTTACGTTTCCACCCGGTGCGGGACAGGCGC
>JALWDQ010001021.1:0-1952 GCA_027039625.1 Calditrichia bacterium
TGTACCGCTTCCGCGGAAGTACGCGTTAAAGCAAAATTATCCCAATCCCTTTAATCCCACCACTTACATTACCTTTACTCTTCCTACGGCTCAAACGGCACGCATCGATATTTACTCTGCACTGGGGCAGAAGATTGCCTCGCTGGGGAATCGGTTTTATTCCGCAGGTACTCACCGGGTCATGTGGGATGGGTGTGATTTTCGGGGACGTCCCCTGCCCAGCGGGGTGTACTTTTACCGACTCGTCGCCAACGGGCAGGTAAAAGCAACCCGGAAGATGGTGCTGATGCGGTAGGGATTGACAAATTCCTGTTTATTTTCCTTTTGCAGGCTACTTTAAATAATCTGTTTAACAAATGAAAGCTCCGCTTCGGCGGAGCTGATTTTTTTCAGGGACGGAGTCGAACTTCTTCTTTTTCTGTTCCGGCGAAGTTTCAGAGGGAATTGAGCTCTGTTTATCTGTGTTTTTCAGGAAGAAGATTTTATCAATTTTTGAGGAACATCCCTGTACCGCTCACCGGTTTCTTACACCGGTATTTTTTTGATTGATTGAAGAAAAGGGGAAACATAGGTAAATTAAACGCCGAATTTGTCGGTTTAGATGGTTGGTTTTAACGGGAACGGTGGGTGTTGAATAATTCCGGAAGTACCAGAAAAAATTTCCAGTCGGGTAAAATTGCCGCAATTGCCACCGGGCATGCCACCCATGATACTTACACGGCGTTTCTGGCACCGCTGCTTCCCCGCCTCATCGAAAAGTTCTCCCTGCTGAAAACCGAAGCGGGATTTTTAGCCGTTTTACTGCAAATTCCTTCCCTGTTGCAACCCCTCATCGGGCATCTTTCGGACCGCACAAACCTGCGCTGGGTGGTAATTACCGCTCCATCGGTGGCAGCGCTGCTGATGAGCTGTCTGGGAGTGGCGCCTTCTTACGCCGTGCTCACCGTGCTGCTGTTGTTTGCAGGTATAAATTCGGCCATGCTTCATGCTGTTGGTCCGGTAGTGGCAGGTAAACTGGCCGGAGAGCGATTGGGTAAAAGCATGGGATTCTGGATGGTGGGGGGAGAATTGGGACGCACCCTGGGACCCATCATCGTGGTGAGCGCGCTGGGCATCTTTTCCCTGTACCAGATGCCTTTCCTTATGGTAGGCGGATTTCTGGCTTCTGCGTTTCTGTACCTGAAATTACGTCGCGTAACTGCCAGGGCGGTGGAGGAAGAGCACCCTCCGCTGCACTGGGTGCAGGCGCTGCAACGCATGCGCGGTATGATGCTGCCGCTGGCAGGAATTATTACCATGCGTTCTTTTATGGCTTCGGCATTAACCACGTTTTTGCCCACGTTTTTAACCGAAGAAGGAGGCAGTTTGTGGTTTGCGGGGATGTCCCTTTCGGTGCTGGAAGCGGCAGGAGTAGCGGGTGCCTTACTGGGCGGCTCGTTAAGCGACAAATTGGGACGCAAACGGGTGCTTTTTCTGGCGCAAATGACGGCAGCTCTGTTTATGCTCCTGTTTTTGTTGGCAAAAGGAACCTTACGTCTTCCCCTGTTACCCATTCTGGGCTTCAGCTTACTCTCTTTAACTCCGGTGATAATGGCGATGGTGCAGGAGAATTTTCCGGAAAATCGGGCTCTGGCCAATGGGGTATACATGGCGTTGAGTTTTGTTATTCGGGCGGTTTCTATTTTGCTAATGGGCGCCATTGGCGATTTGTTCGGTCTGCGGGTGGCGTTCTGGGCCAGCGCAGGATTAATGTTACTCGGCCTGCCGTTGATTTTGATTTTGCCCGCCAGGCGGTAATCGTCCTGCGGTGTGATTTTCAGAAAAAGTATCGAACCGAAAGGATGCAAAAAGGAAATTTCAAAAAACAAATGACAAGAAACAAAGAATCATCACGAATTTTCGAAAAACACTATGTGCATAATTTTTTTCAAAATTTAATATTGTCTATATGC
>JALWDQ010001022.1:0-6004 GCA_027039625.1 Calditrichia bacterium
CTTTATGAAGAATATAAATCATCCAATAGTAATGAACAAAAGTGTTCTGCATGTGGTGGCACTTACATCCCTAAAACCGTTCTGCATGTGGTGGCACCTGACCTGTAATTTGTAGTTATTTCTCGTCTTACGGGATTACATCCCGAGTCGTCGGGATGTAATCCCAGATATATTCTTCCTACCACGAATAACACGAATAAGCACGAATCAGACCCGTCATCATCCTGCCTTAACCACAATACCGCACAAAATCCCGGTAATTAATATTTAATACCCGGTAGCCGCAGGCTTTTGCCTGCGCTCAGTAATTGATGAAATCCCGATTCTTCTGGACAAAATCCCGATCCGTCGGGATGAAATCCCAATCCATCGAGAAGGCTCAAGCGGGACTTGAGCCCAGGGATGGGCAAAGTCCCGATACGTCGGGACGAAATCCCGTTTCAACGAACTTCTCCTGATCTGCAGGGAGTACGAGGATATTCAACTACCACGAATAACACGAATAAGCACGAATCAGATCAGTCATCATCCTGCCTTAACCACAATACCGCACAATATCCCGGTGATTAATATTTAATACCCTGTAGCCGCAGGCTTTTGCTTGCGCTCAGTAATTGATTAAATCCCGATCCGCCGGGATAAAATCCCGATCCGTCGGGAAGGGTTAAGCTGGGGCTTGAGCACAGGGATGGGCAAAGTCCCGATACGTCGGGACGAAATCCCGTTTTACGGGAAGTAATCCCGATACGTCAGGATGAATTACGGTTCCGACAATCGGCCTTCCCGGCCTCTCGGCCTTCCGGCCATCCCTGGCCGGAAGGCTACTTCCATCTCAGCATCAAGTCTCAATCCCTTTTTGAGCACAGGGATGTGCGAAATCCCGTTTTACGGGATGATTTGCGGGGCTATTCAGACAACCCGAAAGCAAAGATCGTTGAAACCTTGTTCCACTTTTGTCTCAATCCCTTCTTGAGCACAGGGATGTGCGAAACCCCGTTTTACGGGGTGAATTACGAGGCTATTCAGACATAAGGAGGACAAGATGAATATCTTGATTGACTTCTATGGTCTCAATCCTCTCTGAATTACGGTCCCGACTATCGGCCTTCCCAGGCCTTTCGGGATTCCAGCCATCCTTGGCCGGAAGGCCATCTTTTTTCCAGTTAGTGCTCAATCCTCTCTTGAGCACAGGGATGTGCGAAACCCCGTTTTACGGGGTGAATTACGATCCCGACGATCGGCCTTCCCAGGCCTCTCGGGATTCCGGCCATCCCTGGCCGGAAGGCTACTTCCATCTCAGCATCAAGTCTCAATCCCTTCTTGAGCACAGGGATGTGCGAAATCCCGTTTTACGGGATGATTTGCGGGGCTATTCAGACTTGAACAGCTGTTAGCTTATGCACAACCAACAGACATGTCTCAATCCCCTCTGATTTGCGGGGCTATTCAGACGACACCGGCACCAGCGGCGAGGGCGCGGAGTGGATTCCGAGTCTCAATCCCCTCTGATTTGCGGGGCTATTCAGACCAGCTAAGCATCTGGAATCCATCGCCAAACAAGCACCGCAGTCTCAATCCCCTCTGATTTGCGGGGCTATTCAGACCACAGGGATTGTGCATACGGTCAATAAGTTCTTGCTGGATGTCTCAATCCCCTCTGATTTGCGGGGCTATTCAGACTAGAGGAGGTAGGATTTTGAAAGATACGGAATGGTTGACGTGTGTCTCAATCCCCTCTGATTTGCGGGGCTATTCAGACTACACAAATCAACCAGCGCACCAACTGATTGGACTGTGGTCTCAATCCCCTCTGATTTGCGGGGCTATTCAGACTGAAAAAAACAACAATTGCCCCTATGTATTTAAGACAAAGAAGTCTCAATCCCCTCTGATTTGCGGGGCTATTCAGACAGCTCCTTTTTTAATCCCTACTATTGAACAATTATCAAAAGTCTCAATCCCCTCTGATTTGCGGGGCTATTCAGACAAATGATGGAAAAGTATTCAGAAGAGTTTACTTTTGTGAGTCTCAATCCCCTCTGATTTGCGGGGCTATTCAGACTAAGAAAAAAATCATCATTTCAACAAAGAGTGAAAGATTTCGTCTCAATCCCCTCTGATTTGCGGGGCTATTCAGACTAAAATACAGGGATGGTATGCTTTACCTTTCTTATTTAAGTCTCAATCCCCTCTGATTTGCGGGGCTATTCAGACTATTCCCACTTTACTATTATATAGGTCAAATTAGAAAAGTCTCAATCCCCTCTGATTTGCGGGGCTATTCAGACGAAGCACAAAAAGAATCAATTGACAATCTTTTTGAGAAAGTCTCAATCCCCTCTGATTTGCGGGGCTATTCAGACCCCATATATTCAGCAAAAGAAAGGGAATATTTTCTTGTCGGTGTCTCAATCCCCTCTGATTTGCGGGGCTATTCAGACCGACGGCGAAAAAGCCGTTCAGCATCTGGAAAAAGTCGAAGATGTCTCAATCCCCTCTGATTTGCGGGGCTATTCAGACAGTCCCCCTGTAGATTACGCTATTTCATAAGCTACAGGGGCATTTGCGAAATTAACCCGATTTCGACCCCTTTTTACCGTCTCAAAATGAGAAAATCGCACGTAAGTTATTGTTTTTATATGTGCGTAGAGAAAATTTTCGTAAGTCATTGTTTTTCCTGAACTTTTTCTCCAGCGCCCTTCTTCGCCCGATTAATTTCGCAAACGACTCACCTATCCTGTTGAATTATAAGAAATTAAATCATTTAATGCAAGCAAAATATTGCCCAATTTTCTTCGCTCACCCAAATCCTGTACCAGGTTGCTTTTTCAACATCGAGGTGCAATAGCGACCATTACCCGTCTCGGTTTAAACCAATTCCACCTGGGCTTCCATGTAAGCTTTTAAGGTTTCGGAATGGCGGAAGAATTCCTTCAAGCTCATTTCTTTTAAGAAGTTCAGACCGTGGGTGGCCCGTAACCGCGGATGCTCGTTCTCGTAAAAATACTGTCGTCCCAGGCAGGTTTTTAAAGTGAGATATTGCTCGGCCATAATCTTCTGGGCCAGGCGGCTGAAAGGACCATCCAGCTCGTAGCTGGGAAACGAGGCATCCCGCTGGGAACCGTAACAGTTGAGAAACGCATTCTCCATCACCGCCATGGAATTCAGAGAAACCGGAACGAAAATGTTCGCTTCGGAGGGATGGAACCGGTACCACACATTGCGATACCCCCAGATGCGCAAGTTGGCATCGGGATTTTCTTCCAGATAGAGTTTAACCGCTTCGGTAATGGCCTGCAGCACTTTATAATGGGTGTCCGGTCCGCTGCCCTCGGGGTCCAGCGCCACGGTAATAATGGTGGGACGAATTTTTTTGATTAATTCGTAAATGGGACGGATGTCCCGCTCTTTTTTGGGAATTTCCGTGAACACATCTCCGGTGTAAAATCCCAACCGCAGGTGGTGCACGGAACTGCTGTTAAATCCAAAATGTGCCCAGATGAGGTCTTCTTCCCACTCCCGAATCATCCCTTTCAACTGCTGGATGTACGGCAAATCTTTCTTTCCCGGATATTGGGTTTGAAAATAGTTCATCAGCTCCCGGATGCGGTCTTTCAGGTTGGGGATGTTATTTTCTTCGAAAATGGTAATGAGAATGCGCAGCAAACGGCGGGCTTCGGCTTCGTTTTTCATGCTGCGGCTGTGGGCAGAGATGCCGTCCAGATACTGGTACACATCCCGGTTGTAAGCCAGTTCATTTTTAGGATTGAAATAATCTTCTTCCATCAACTCCTTAAATTCCGGGGTATCGATGAAGCGCATCAGGTTTTCCAGCAAGCGGAGGCAAAAGTGGTTAGTTACCGCCGTAAATCCACTGGTTAAAATGGCAAAATGGTGAATGTTTTTCGGGGTGCGTACCAGATGATACACGTACGGGAGATACCCCAGCATAATATCGTCGTGATGGGGACCGGTGTGCAGGAACACCTCCCCTTCTACCGGCGCCAGCCCGCGTTGAATTTTCCGGTGCAGATCTTTTTCCACCTGTTCCAGAAGCTCCGGTACCGGTTTGTCGTAGCGTTCCAGCGCCAGCTGAATTTTGGGATCTTTTCGCAACTCGCTCTCATCCAGGTTCCGTACTCGTTTTCCATGGGCATGGGCAAAATCCACAACCAATTTCTCCATTTCCGGCAAAGTGAGCTTTTTCTTGCGCTTCAAATCTTCGCACTGACGCGCTTCCAGCAGTTTAGCTGCGCCGCGGGTAATAAAAAACCGCGACGCTTTCAGATCCTGCAAAATAGTTGCCGGATAGAGGATGCTCTTCTCCTGCTGAATGGCATCAGCCACCACCCGGGCTTTGGCTTCGCCCGCAGCAATGATGATGGCGGTAGCAGTCGGATTGTACACAATGGTACTGAGACCAATGGTGATGACGTGCCGATTGCGCGCGACTTCAATACCTCCCAGGTCGGTCGCCGCGGCGGCCTGGGTCTCGTAATTGGTGGGAGTTAACCGAGTAGTGGAATAAAGATCGGAGCCCTGGACGTTGAAAGCAATGTGCCCATCGGGACCAATTCCCCCTAAGAAAAATCCAATGCCGCCCATCTCCCGAATCTGCGTTTCGTATTGGTTGCAGAACTCATCCACGGCCTGAATCACTTTCTTCTGCAGTCGCTCCTGCCGGGTTTTGGGCTGGCGAAAACGCAAATTCAAATCCACTTTATAATCCGGAAAAACATCGCGCATGGTTTTTCCTTCGGGAATGCCTACCCGGGACGGATCGATGAGCAATGCATTTTCTTTGGGAATACCAAATCCTTGTAAATAAAATCGATTGACGTAATAATAAAAACTGTTATGCTGTTGGGGTTCAATGGGGTAAAATTCGTCAATTTGTACGAAGGTAAGATTTTCCATGGCAGGAGGTTGTTCCTGCTCAATTCCCCAACGTGCCAGCTCCTTGCGCACGGAACTTTTCTTCCAGTTGGTTAAATAGTACATAACCCATTTGATAAAATATTCCGGTGTTTTGCCGGTGGGTAGGGAAACCACGCCATCAGGATTCTTCAACACCCATTCAAGAAACCGCAGTGCGGTAAGTTTACCTAACAGCGGGAAATTTTTCACCACAATCACCCCCACCTTTTCGGTGGGCGGATACATCAGGTCGTACGGAGAACTTTTCAAGGCGACCTGCTCCACTAACGAACTGGAATCGTAGTTCCTTAATTTTTCCCCGATGATGCCGTTGCTCATGATATTCCCATTTCTTTTTCATGTTCTTAAAATTGGGATAAATGTAGCAAATTGAAAGAAAAGTTGCAATTTAAAATCGAAGGAATTCTGAGGGGATTTTTACAACCGCAAAAGAACTGGAAGCCTAAAGTTTTTTAAACCGCAGAGGCCACTGAAGACACAGAAAGCACTGAAAGAGATTTGGGCATAGGGCATATAAGGTAGAGAGCATAGAGCATAGAGCATAGGGCATAGAGCATAGGGCATAGAGCATAGGGCATAAGGACATAGGGACGTAAAGGATGGGGTATATAAGATGTACAGGGTATATAGGGTATATAGGGTATATAGGGTATATAAGGTGAATAGGGTAGACGTGCAAAGCACTTTTGTTTTTGATGAAAAATAAAAAATGTATTTTATTCGTGCATATTCGTGAAATTCGTGGTTAATATACCAAATTTGTGCTTTGGAATTTGAAATATCGTTGCGAGCGCTTTCGCAGAATCCTACCCGAAACGGGCTTTGTCCCAAGGGGATCCCTGTGGGATGAGTGGAAGAGTGGAGCGGACGCTGCGATTTTTAACTATTTGGAATTTGTTATTTGTTGTTTGAAATTTGAAATACCATTGTGCTTGCTCTAGGCAATGCAATTTTTTTGAATTACCTGCTTACTCCACTTTTCCGGTTAATTCCCAAACCGTCAAGATCGCACCAAACTTATTCTGGTTTTTTCAAAAACAGGGTGGCCAGAATAGCGGTGACACCC
>JALWDQ010001023.1:0-1951 GCA_027039625.1 Calditrichia bacterium
CTTCCAGTCGCTCGGGTGTTTTTGCCTCAAAACGCAGCACCAGCACCGGTTGGGTATTGGAAGCACGCACCAATCCCCACCCATCGCCAAACAGAATCCGCACACCATCCACATCAATCACTTCGTAGTGCTCTTTGAAATATTCTGCTGCTTTGCGGGCGATTTTGAATTTCTCCTCATCAGAAGGTGTTTCGACACGCATTTCCGGAGTGGAGTAGTATTTAGGCACATCTGCCAGCAGCTCGGAAATATTTTTTCCGCTGCGAGAGAGCAATTCCATTAAACGCACCGAGGCGTAAATGGCGTCATCGTAGCCGTAATAGCGGTCGGCAAAAAAGAGGTGTCCGCTCATCTCTCCGGCAATGGTGGCACCGGTTTCCTTCATTTTCTTTTTCAACAGGCTGTGGCCGGTTTTCCACATAATGGGTTCCCCGCCTGCCGCTTCAATTGCCTCCGGCAGCGCCTGGGAACATTTGACTTCAAAAATAATCTTCTGGCCTTTCTTCTCCTGCAGCACGTCGCGAGCAAATAGGATGAGCAACCGGTCGCCCCACACAATATTTCCCTGATCGTCAATCACCCCAATTCGATCGGCATCGCCATCGTAAGCGACACCTAAATTGGCTCCCAGCTCTAAAACCTGTTCCCGCAGATCTTTCACATTCTCCTCCACAGTGGGGTCTGGATGGTGATTGGGGAAAGTGCCGTCGGGTTCGCAGTACATCATGTAAGCATCCACACCCAATTCGCGCATGAGTTTTTCGGCCACCAGCGAAGCCGCTCCGTTACCGCAATCCACCACCGCTTTAATCTTCCCCTCTATGTGAATGCGGCTTTTGATATCTGCAATGTAATCGTCGATAATCTCGCGGGTTTCCACCTGTCCCTTCCCGGAGAGAAACTCATCCTGTTCAATAATCTGGCGCAGTTTCTGGATTTCCTCTCCGTAAATAGTGGATTGTCCTACCGACATTTTGAATCCGTTGAATTCCGGGGGATTATGGCTTCCGGTAATCATCACTCCACCATCCACATTCAGTTTGAAAAGGGAGAAATACTGCACGGGCGTAGGAACAATGCCAATATCCACCACATCCACACCGGTAGAGGTAAGCCCTTTGATGAGCACTTTTTTGAAGCGTTCCGTGGAAAGGCGCACATCTCCGCCCACGGAGACCTTTCGTCCGCCCTGGCGTTGCAGGTAAGTTCCAAATGCCTTTCCCAGCAGCTCCACCACTTCGTCTGTCAGATCTTTATCCACGATACCGCGAATGTCGTATTCCCGAAAAATATAAGGGTTAATGGTCGCCATACGATTCTCCTGTTCCGTTTGGTCTTCGTAAATTGTGCCCAAATTTAAAATTAAAGGGTAATCAATACAAGCGGTTTATTGGCACCGAAAACCGAAGCAAGTGCAGAGAAATTCCGTAATACAAGCACCAAATTCCAAAACCCAAATTCCAAACGTCAAGAAAAACCGCAACGTGCGAAGGTCCACAGGACTCCTTTGGGAGATCCCTTTGGGATGCGCAGCGAACGCAACGAAGGTTCAAATCCAAATTTTAAATTATTAAAAACCGCAATGTCCGCAAAGGAAGCGCAAAGAACGCAATTGTAGTTCTGATAATTAATAAAATTTTAAACAAAGTAAAAAAATCGTAAAGAAGGCAAAACAATACATGATATTATCTCAATTTCTTTCTTTGCGCACATTGCGAATTCTTTGCGAGCTTTGCGGTTCAAAAAATAACCGCAACGTCCGCAGCGAACGCAACGAAATAAAAAATACCAAAATCCAAAATACAAATCCCAAATTTCAAATTACAAATCTCAAAAAAACAAATAATTATTACAGGTTTTTTTATTCGTGTCCATTCGTGAAATTCGTGGTTCTAATAATTTCAGTATTGTTTCGCCCTTTCAGGGCTCCAATTTGGGGTGTTCCTTATTC
>JALWDQ010001024.1:0-1950 GCA_027039625.1 Calditrichia bacterium
AGAAGCAGGTGCGTACCTTCCCGGATGTGATTTCCGCTTTCCATCAACTTCAGAAGGAGCAGAAGGCAGATGAAGTGTTGCTCATTATGGGTTCTCACTATCTGGCCGGTCGCTTTCTGGAAACTTATCGGGAAGAGAAATAAGGAGAGTGAAGAAAACCGGTGAGAACTTCGTTGCGGAATATTCAGACCATTGGTAAAAAATGCGCTTAAAAATACAAATAGCTTGATTTTATGGGAACAAAAAACTACATTTGAATGCTGCGTTGATTGCACCGAATTTGGCTTCAGATTAGCCCCCATTTCCACCCTGCTGGTGTTGGGATTTTGAATCCAGACAAATACTTAACCAATTTTAAGGATAAAAAGAGGTGATGTTTTATGCTCGATCTTGAATCTCTGAAATCACTGAAAATTTCGGAACTGGCGCAAATTGCCCAGGAACTGGGAATTCCCGGTGTATCCGGAATGAAGAAACAGGAACTCATTTTCAAAATTCTGGAAGAACAGACGGCGCAGGAAGGTCTGATCTTCTCCGAAGGTGTGCTGGAGGTGTTACCGGATGGGTATGGTTTCCTGCGTTCGCCCAAATTTAACTATTTACCGGGGCCCGATGATATTTACGTGTCTCCCTCGCAGATTAAGCGTTTCGACCTGCGTACCGGGGATACGGTGTCGGGGCAGATTCGTCCTCCCAAAGAGAACGAGCGCTTTTTCGCCCTGCTGCGGGTGGAAGCGGTCAATTTCGAGGCACCGGAAAAGAAACGCCACGTGACGTTCTTCGACAATCTGACTCCCATCTATCCTCTGGAGCGGTTGAACCTGGAGACCAATCCCAAAGAGTACACCATGCGCATTATGAACCTGCTCACACCTATTGGGAAGGGGCAGCGTGGGCTAATCGTCTCCCCGCCCCGGGCGGGTAAAACGGTGATTCTGCAAAAAATTGCCAACGCCATTACCGAAAACCACCCTGAAGTGATTTTGATTGTACTGCTGATTGATGAACGTCCCGAGGAAGTGACCGATATGGAGCGCAATGTGAAAGCGGAGGTGATTTCTTCTACCTTCGACGAGCCCGCCGAGCGGCATGTGCAGGTTGCCGACATGGTGCTGGAAAAGGCAAAGCGGCTGGTGGAATATAAGAAAGATGTGGTAATTCTGCTGGATAGTATTACCCGCTTGGCACGGGCGCACAACACGGTGGTTCCCCACAGCGGTAAGATTCTTTCCGGTGGTGTGGATTCCAACGCCTTGCACCGTCCCAAGCGATTTTTTGGTGCCGCCCGGAACATCGAAGAGGGAGGCAGCCTCACCATTCTGGCTACGGCGCTCATTGAAACCGGTTCCCGGATGGACGAGGTGATTTTCGAGGAGTTCAAAGGCACCGGTAACATGGAAATTGTGCTGGATCGTCGCCTGGCCGATCGGCGAATCTTCCCGGCGATTGATATCAACCGCTCCGGTACCCGGAAGGAAGAATTGCTGCTCACTAAAAAGGAACTCTCCCGGGTTTGGGTGCTGCGCAAGCTCCTGAACGAAATGAATCCGGTAGAAGCCATGGAATTCTTGCTGGATAAAATGCGGGGTACGCGCAACAACGCGGAATTCCTGGATTCCATGAGTTCGTAGCCGGGTGCGCACTTTTTTCGTAAAAATTTTGATGTAACTTGATTTTCTTTTCGTGGCAACGTATATTTGCAGGCTTAAAATTTAATTCAGGAGGTTTGTCTTGAAACAGGGAATTCATCCGGAATACAAAATTGCCACCGTGACCTGCGCCTGTGGGAACACCTTTGTCACCCGCACCACCGTGGGCGATTTACATGTGGAAATTTGCAGCAATTGCCATCCCTTTTTCACTGGAAAACAGAAATTAGTGGACACAGCCGGTCGCGTGGAAAAGTTTCTGCGCAAATACGGCAACCGTCGTTAGCAATTGCAATTTTTA
>JALWDQ010001025.1:0-5979 GCA_027039625.1 Calditrichia bacterium
GTAGATTAAGCTGTAAAGCATCATGCAAGCTACTGGCAACGCCTGCCTGTACCGCCTGCCAGCTTAACTGACCTCCGCTCAGGCCTACCCGAAAGGCAAAATTGCTCTGGAAGGTCGCATCACCCGAAACCACCCGCAAGGTGCGCAAATTGATTAATAAATGATTAAATGTTACACCGACCGTACTACCACCCAGTGCCAGTTGCTGGCTACCGTTAATTTCCAGACCATTTCTGTTTAACGTGGCCTGGGAAATGTGAAATGTTAAAATGGGACTGCTGGTGGGAATCTGCAGAGCAAAATTGCGGAAGGTGAGGCTCCCTTCCAGCAGTTCTCCGCTAATCAGATCCACCGTGATATTTCCAGTAGCAGTGGAATGGGTTCCACCGGTGATGCCAGGCATGGAAGCACTCACGGAGGCACTCATCCGTGCCCGCTGGGTACTGCCGGAAAATTCAAAACTCAAACTGCTGGAATTGACCGTTAGTGAGACAAATCCCAGCTGAATGGGACAGGTCGGAACAAAATTGTTCACCGTACCACTGATGTGGCCAAACCCGTCCATTTGCAAGGTGGAACTTCCCAGATTCTGCACCGAACCGCAGGAGAGAATATCCGGCAGCTTGAGACTACCCGTCATGCTCAGGGTGGAACGATTCACCAGCGAACCACCGCTCCAGTCCAGATCCAGTTTTCCGGAAAGCGTTCGCACGTAATAGGCGGCTCCTCCGCCCAGAGGAATCTCCCCTTCGGTTCCGGTAAAATTCACGGTGGGGAAATTGACCTGAATGTGTTCCCCACCCAATCCCACATTCTGTAAGTGGAATACCTGCTGGCGTAACACAGAAGCGTATTCCAACGGTAAATTGGGAAGTTTTACATCGATATCTGCCGAAAAATTCCAGTTGGGCCAGGTTCCACTGCTCCAGTTAAAATTCACCGCACCCACCCGGAACTGCTTCAACTCCAGGCGCAATCCGGCAAGCTGGATTGGCGAAAGAGAAAGGTTACTAAACGTCTGGGCGCCAATGGTGATTCCATTCTGGGTGAAATGAATATTGCGAATTACCGGAGTATCGAACCCGCTAATGTCCGGGAAAGAAAAGTCGGCATCGACATTTAGATCAAAATTGAAATGCCCACCGGAATAGGTGAAGGACGTAAGCGCCAGATTCCGCAACGCCATCTGCATCCAGCGCATATTTAAGCGCAAATTGCCCGAAAGATTGGGACTGAAATTCACCAATTGAAAACCGCCCGCTCTGCTTAACCGGAAAGAAACCTCCGGAATCCGGGTCGGATTTCCCACATACGGGAATTTGATACCTGCCGTAAAAACAATATCAAAATCGATATTTCCATTGGTGGGATTCAGGGTCACGTTGCCGTTAATTCCCCGGGTAACTAATTTGAGCACATCATATCCGGGAATCAGATTTAATGTGTCGGTATCGGAAATATTGACCGGTATCTGGAACCGGGAAGAACTAAACCGGATGTTGGGGATTTGAATTTGACTGGGAGAAGTGAGGTACTTCAGTCGAACATCTGCGCGGGCATCCAGATTATCCAGATCAATCTGGATCCCCGTTACCCGGAATTTAACCAATTCATGGTCAAACTGGATAAGCGAATGATCCCAATCTCCAGTATAGGAAAGATTACCGCTAAAACCAGTTGTGGTCAGGGTAAAATTTCCGGTTAAATTAACCGGATTGACCAGGCCACCAGCGGGAAGCTGAAACCGTGCCTGAAAGGTCAGTCCGCTGGCTGGTGTAAAATGGAGGCCAGTTACATCTATGGGCAAGTTTGCCAGGCCGCCAAGGTTATTTAATTGCCCGGATAACGAAGCGCTCACTTCGCCTCCGGTAAATGTGGGCGGGAATAAACTTCCTTTTAAGAAGGTTAAATTGTTCAGGAATACATTCACCACCACCGAATCGCTGCCTACATACAGCACCAGATCCGCACTTCCATTCAGGATGTATTCCGTCCCGGTTTCGGTTTTAGTGGTACCGCTTAAATTTTTCAAATATGCCACACCGGAAACCAATTCCAGACGGGTGAGGGTGTTCAGGTTTTGGGTAGCTTCGTGTTTTTCCTGATAGTAAAACGAAAAAATTTCCGAGCGGCCTTCGTTTTCTCCCAGCGGCTGGCCAAAATTAATCCCGGGATTATTGTTAAACGCCTGTACGTACCAGATGTACTTTTTACCTCTTTCGAACCGTCCGTAAGCAGACATGGGGTAGATCAGCTGTTCCGCATCATTTACATCGGTCTCAAACACCGGATACGCCGATTGAATTACCTGAATGGGTACCTGTCCCGGTAAAATCTCGAATACCGCCAGATGATATCGCACATGAAAAGTGGGAATTCCATTGACCACCGGAGACCACTGGAAAATGAGGCTGGTTTCATCCAGCACCACCTCCTCATCCGCAGGCATAATGAGCTCCGGTCGGTCGAAGGACATGATATACAGCGTTTCGTAGATGGGGCCGTCGATGGGGGTTTGTTCACCTTCGCGGTACAGTTCCAGCGTCAGAGTGTAGGTTCCCTCGGGAATCATATTGCTGCGCCGAATCTGTTGAACAAGGTCTTCGTTTATGGTTCCGGTATTGACATCAATCAGGTGGGTATTATCGATGGTAAAACTTCCACCACCCAAAACAGTAAACGGTTGGGTATCCCCCCGGAATATTAAACCGTACTGATCGGACTCCAATTCGGTTTTAATAAAAAATGTGCCCGCTGTGGGACCCGGATTGGTAACTACAACCTGAATAATGTTGGGAGTGGACGTCCAGTCGCTTAAATATGGGGAAGGAAACTGAGTTTGCAAGGTAACCTGCATGGACTGGGAAAATAGCAAACCAATTGTCAATAGAACAAAAAGAAAAACACGTCTCATCACGATGTCACCCTCTGTTTTTATTGCACCCACATCATTATCGTAAAAAAACCGTTAAAGAAATTCTATTCTACAAAATCAAAAGCATTCATTAAGATGCTCAATATCTATCATAGGCCAGATATATTTCTGCCCCTACATCCGAACTATCCACTAAAGTAATGCGCCTCATCAAAATAGATAGTACGGACAGGAGCCCATGCTCCGCATACATTTTGGCCTATTTTAATCTATGATAAATTATTCACGGGAAATTCTGCTACCTTGTCCCTAAGAGATAACACTTAACAGTTTCTGGTGAACAATGGCAGGTAACATTTTCATCCTTAAAAAATTAAATTTCCCGGAATAATTCTTTTGCTTTTGGTGATGTGCCGTGAAGAAGATGACCTTTCCTCGATGGGCATTGCGAAAGTGTGATTGTTTTATTGAGTGAAGTATCAATTTTGATATTAATTTTATGGTTAATATTAGAACCTCGAATATCGGATGATTGCAAACCCAATATCGAGTGGATTTTATCGTTTAATCCAGAACCGGGGCTTCCCGGAATCGAGGATCCATTTTCTCCAATTATCGGAGAATTTTCTCAAACTTAAATTCCCTTTTCACAAAGCCGGAATACATTACAGAGGTTCCGAGAATGGTTGGTTTAGCTGCCTCCATTCGGGGAAAATCTGAATTATCCTTGATCCTAAAATTTAGCGAAAATGTAGCAATTTCGATTTCAGTTTCCTTTGATGGGAGTCACATTCACAAATTTCGGTAACACTCCCGTAACACTTCAAAAAACGTTCCGTACTCAAAGGAACACATCCATCTGTTAAATCATAAATTACTTGTTGTTAGAAAAAGCTTTTAACAATCCCTGCTCCATAGGTAGAACAGTGGTGCGAAGCACCGAACGGGAAAGTTCCGTATTCAAGGAGGTATCCAGAGGGCGGGGCGACCGCAAATGGATATCCTGTGTGCGTACCGGAACCAGCAAATTTTCGTCCAGATTGAAGAGCTGACACACCAGTTGCCCAATCGCCTGACGCGAGAGACGTTCCGGCCCTGCCACGTGCAAAATTCCCCGAAAATCATTCTCTGCTAATTCCCACAGGGCACGTGCCAGGTCTTTGATATAAATGGGAGAGCGAAACTGATCGGTAAAGACCGGGACATTCTCTCCGCGCCGGAGGCGCTTAAGAAGAACTTCGGTGAAAGTGGGGCGTCCGCCCAATGCTTTTCCGTAAATAATGGAGGTGCGCACCACCACCGAATCGGGGTTGGTTTCCAGCACCCATTTTTCGGCCCGGGCTTTGGTGGCTCCGTAATGGTTAATGGGATGCGGTTTGTCTGTTTCTTTGTAATTACCTTTTTTACCGTCGAAGACAATATCGGTGGAGAGTAGAATAAAGCGCGCCCCAATATCCGCCGCCCATTCTGCCAATTTCCGGCTCACTTCGGCATTCAAGGTTTCTGCCATTTGCGGTTTCTCTTCACACTCATCCAATTGCGCCATAGCCGCCGTGTGAATAATAACCGAGGGTCGATACAGTTGAATGAACTGAAACTCGGTGTTCAAGAAATCAATTTGCAGGAAGCGGCAATGGGGAGCACACACGGCGGGGCGATTGCGCCGGAATTGAGCCAGCACTTCCACTGACTCGGGAGCAGTTTTCAATAGATAATTCCCGACAAAACCGGAAGCACCTGTAATAAAAACACTCTTTAATTTTTCCACGGAATTGCGCTCCTATTTTTACATCCAGAATCCAATTGAGAACCGATGTTGTGGTGCCATAACTTCCCTCCCATTCCTTCCTCACCAGCGATAGGAGAAATTTACCCGATACACGTCCCCATAAACGGGAGAAGAATGAAGATCGAAATGTAGATGGGAATGGGATTCAGCGGGTTGCCTCCCCTGGCGAATAAGGCGTACCACATCAATGGCACTGACCAGCCGGTTCAGGATAAACCCGCTCAAAATAAACGTAGCTCGGCGCTGCCAGTCGTGAGCATCCACCCGAATGCGATTGTAGCGATAGCGATTCTCGGACTCGTCCCACTGCCAGTAATAAAAATCCGTCTCCGGAAACAACCCATCGATATTGCGATTGCGCAACTGCTCCTGATTGTACTGATAAATGTTGTCGTTATTCCCAACCGCCGCCCAGTAGCGATCGTTCTTCCCCTGGGTATTCACCTGGGCATGGAGTGCAGCGTAAGCCCGGTAATCATCCTCCAGTATGGAAATGTACTGATTGGTTCCGAAATAAGCGACCCACAATACCACTTCGGCTCCCAGAAAAACCTTACCAATACCTTTGTGCCCCATGGCGTACTCGCCTGCCCCGGGCAAAATAAGCGAGTAGAGCACATATTTCGCACTGGGAGAAGGGAGAGAAGTGGACTCGCCCTCTTCGGATCCTGCGGAAAATTGCCCCGGCCGCTCCCCGGCAACAAGGGTTTGCCCAACCGCAAAAATCAGGATTAAAAGAAACACCCATTTTTTATTCATGAAGGTCAATCCTCGAAAATATGATTTCACACATTTAACGCCTCATTTTATCGGAACGCTCTTCCCCGCATCCCACCGCAGGTTCCGGCTTCAATGCGGGCTGAGTTGCTTACCGGAAGCCGATTCCGGGTAGCCAGGCTTCAAATTCAGGAGGTTACCAGCGAAGATCCAACCCAAACATGTTCACATATTCGCCGTGGTACAGCATGTCCCGGTAACTCATCCGCGCTTCCACCTTTTTGCGGTTGTACTTGCGGGTGGTAAAACCGGCATCGATGGCAGAGAGCACGTGGTTTACCAGGGCAATCATGGTGCCGTAAGTCGCCCGGTAGTACATCTGATTACTCTCGTCCCGCATGGTCATGTACAGGTCGTTGTGGGGAGTAATACGTCCTTCCACCCCATTGTATTCTTTATCGAAACTGGCATCGTCCCAGGCAGCCCCAAATTGATGGGGATACTTGCCAATCATCTCGTAATACTGCTGGGTTTTGGTGGTTGGCAGGCGGTGGGTAAATCCCGGCATCTCTCCTTCCAGCTCCCGCATCACCCGGAT
>JALWDQ010001026.1:0-1943 GCA_027039625.1 Calditrichia bacterium
GGAAGCAAGGTTCCAGGCAGGCTTCAGGGTCATTAAACCACCCATCGCTCCTGCAATTTTCAAAAACTGCCGACGAGTAATTCTGGTTTTCATCATTCTCTACCTTTTAATTTATTACCCTATTAAAAGAATGTACATTCACTCATATAGAAAACCGAAAACACTAAAATTTCAAGAAGGCATTTTTCAAATATCTAAAAGGTACGTAATTTTGAGGAAAACAACTTCAGCAGTTTCCAGGACATTAGACCAACAAACAGCCCCATCAAAAAATGCAGTGCAAGTAATATTACCCCCACACGGCTGTCCGAAAGTGAATCTTGCATTCCACCATAAAGTACCTGTTCCAGCCAGCGTTTAAAAAACACAAAATGGGTGGACTGGCAAAACACACCTTTCGACAGCAAGGGATGAAACAAACTATAAAATTGAACGGTAATTGCCGAGAGAATAAAGGTGATTAAATTTAAACCCATAATCCCGAAAAGGAGCTCAACCAGCACAGCTTCGATGAGGATGGCCATGAAAGCACCGTGAAACACCATCCCCGCTAAAAACAATTTCATTGTCCCCGCCACAATTCCCATTAATATCAGGCTCCCCGGTAAGGGGACGATCGTTCGCGCAAAGAGCATTAAAAATACCACAACTCCGGGCATTAATATTCCAAACAGTGCAGGCTGCCAGGATTTGATCCAGCTTCCCAGAAAGAGTTCCACCCAACCCCAGAGTATTCCCAGCCCTAAAATTCGAACGACAATATTTTCAGTAATTCGAAGTTCACTTTGTTCAGCTAACATCCCGACCAGCCGTTTTTTATCATCGGCATAAAACAACGGCAGAGAGAATATATCCTCCCTGCCGTTGTTTCCAGAAACCTAATTGTTACTTAACGAACAATTATTTTTTATAGAACGGTTTCCCCGGCAACTTGAAGTCGATAATCTGTTCCTTCAGACTCTTGAAGTCTTTGTCGTGACGGGATTTGTAGTAATTCCAGGTCGAATCTGCCGAGTACTTCAGCCCCATGTAATGATCTTTGTTTTTGTACCGCTTCAGCCACAGGTTCCACTGGCTCTCGGAAAGCAAGCCGTGTTTGTAAGCGGCTTCTACGTTCTTGTAAATCCGATCCCAATAATCGGGATAGTTGTTGTAAACAAAGGGCGTCCGGTTCTTCATCACCCCAATACCCCATTCGTTTCCTGGTACGTCATAAAGGGAGAAGGTGATGAATTTGGAGGGATGGGTGGAATGGACCCATTTTTTCGCTTCGGCATCACCATGTTCTGCTGCCCAGGTAATCAGTTCCACCATATCTTCCTGAATTTCCCAGATGCCGTGCCACTGGGTAAAGTCAGCACCCATCATCTCGGCACCATGACGGAAACGGCGTCCTTCGTGATGCCAGGCGTAATACATTTCGTGTTCCGGCACTTCATCCCAGCCATTCAGTACCGGACTGGAATAGTACTTATCCCCAACTTTCAGACGTTTGATAGTACCATTATTCGTGAGTTTTTTCGTCCAGCGCACAAATTCCCGGCGAATTTCATTGTATTGTAAATTGGCCAGGTCCGCAATCAGCATGTAAGTATCCACGAAATCCGGAGCATGGCAGTTCTTACAGGTGGATGTCATCCGCTCGCGTTTAACTTCCCAGCTTCCCAGAATATCCTCATTCCACACCGTACGCATACTCCAGGTGAGCTGCGATTCCCAGGCCAAACGAGCACTTACGTTGTGGGTGAAATCCTGGGTCTTGTTTCCATCCATATGGCAGGTTGTACATACTGGCGATTCGAACGGAATTTGGGCATGATTTCGACTGTCGTAACCCAGATCCCAGTTTTTCCCTTTGGCCTTAAAGATATTTCCGTGCTTGGATTCCAGATAGATTTCGATATGGGGATGGTCGGGACCCATATGGCATTCGCCACAGGTTT